>CAYWHE010000178.1:0-8894 GCA_964458125.1 uncultured Flavobacteriaceae bacterium
CGCCAACCTGCTGGTAACCCAGTCCATACCTTCATTATCCTATATGCCTTACCGTTATGGAAATGACCTGATAGAAACCGTGGTGGTAAACGGAAAAAGGCGGATGTGAATGAATCAGCCGTGCTCTCCTCCGGAAATAATTTCAGCTGCAGGCCGGAAAGGAATGCCTGCTTCCTGTCGGAACAGTCAACAAACAGGTAACTATAAATTTTTACGATCGTCAACTTAAATGAAAAAACTAATCGAATGCGTGCCTAATTTCAGCGAAGGCAACGATATGCAGGTTATTGAGCGGATCACGGGAGCCATGAGGGCCGTGGAAGGGGTCATGCTGTTGAATGTGGATCCGGGCAGGGCCACCAACCGCACGGTGGTCACCATAGTGGGTGAACCCCAGGCCGTGGTGGACGCTGCCTTCGCCGGAATCAGGATGGCGGCCCAACTGATTGACATGAGCAGGCATAAGGGCGAACATCCCCGCATGGGCGCCACCGATGTTTGTCCCTTCATACCGGTAGCCAACATCAGCATGGAGGAAACGGCGCTGTGGTCAAAAAAACTGGCCGGCCGGGTAGGGGAGGAACTGGGCATTCCGGTGTATCTGTATGAAGAGGCCCAGGCCGATAAAAGCCGGAGCAACCTGTCGGTGATCCGCGCCGGTGAATATGAAGGTTTTGCCAAAAAAATAAAATTGCCCGAATGGAAACCTGATTTCGGTCCGGCGGAATTGCCGGTTAAACAGGGCGCCACCGTCATCGGCGCGCGCGATTTCCTGATCGCCTATAACGTCAACATCAACAGCCGGTCGGTGAAGCGGGCCAACAGTATTGCCTTCGACATCCGGGAAGCCGGTCGCGTCCAAAAGGATGAGAAAACAGGTAAGAAAGTCCTGGATGCAGGCGGACAGGAGATCCGGATACCTGGAAAACTCAAAGGCGTCAAGGCCATTGGCTGGTTTATCCGCGAATACGACATCGCCCAGGTGTCCATCAACATCACGCAGTTCAGGGAAACACCGCTGCATCTCGTTTTTGACGAATGCGTGAAAAGCGCCCATGAACGCGGTTACCGGGTGACCGGTTCCGAACTGGTGGGCCTGGTGCCCTTGTCCGCCATGTTGGAAGCGGGCCGGTATTTCCTGCGTAAACAACGTTTATCCATCGGCGTTAGCGATAAGGAACTCATACATATTGCTGTAAAATCCATGGGACTGGATGAGCTATCTCCCTTCGAGCCTTCCAAACGGATCATTGAATACCTGCTGGAGGATGCCGGACAGTCACCGCTGGTCAATATGAAGGTGAATGATTTTGCGGACCTGACCGCATCGGAAGCCCCCGTGCCGGGCGGAGGTTCTGTGGCGGCACTCTGCGGCACGCTGGGCATTTCCCTGGGCGGCATGGTGGCCAACCTGAGCGCGTCCAAAACGGGGTGGGAGAACCGCTGGGAAGAATTTTCGGATTGGGCCGTAAAGGCGCAGGAAATCAAAAGGCAGTTGCTGGCCCTGGTGGATGAGGATACGGCCTCCTTCAATAAAATACTGGAAGCCTTTAAACTTCCGAAAGGTTCGGATGAAGAAAAAAAAATGCGAAAGGATGCCATTCAGTCCGCAACCCGGTATGCCATTGAGGTACCGTTTAAAGTGATGCAGCTGTCGCTGGAAGCCATGCCGGTGCTGAAGGCCATGGTGGAAACGGGCAACCCGAATTCGGTGACCGATGCCGGCGTGGGCGCCCTGTGTGCACGCACAGCCGTCCTGGGTGCACATATGAATGTCCGGATCAATTCCACCTCCTATGATGACAAGACCTATGTTTCGGCTGTGCTGGCCAAGGGAGCTGTTATGGAACAGGAGGCGGTCAGGCTGGAATCGGAAATCGTTCAGCTGGTTATGGCGAAAATGGGTTAAAGGGACCGGGTTGTGGATTCGCTTTATTGGTTAAGTTTCGGTTTAATGACCGGAGTGAAATAAATTTGAATGGCTGCTCAATCGGGGGATACATTACCGCGATGCAGGCGGCCGGGCATACTCTAACCCGCAGTCCGCCCCGGAATTGAGGCTCCCGGAATTTATATCCGTGATAATGCCGGCTGAAAGAAGACAGGAGCCGGGCGGGAGAAGGGGAAGTTAATTTCTTCATCGAATCAATTCCTGCTGAAAGTGAATTGTTCAACACAACATGTATATCTGTTTCTCAGCCATCGGAAAATCTGCAAAAAGTCCAAATGACCAGTTCTGAAAAATCCCCGCCGGCCTTCCAATGGGAGGAATGGTATGCCGCTATTGGCGGCAGGCGCATTCAGATTGCAGAGGTGGATGAAATTTTAAGGCAAATCCGGGAAGAGCAGTATCCCCGCTTCACCGGAACAATTAATCCCGTGCGTACCACTTTTTCAGATCCTGCAGCCGCTGCCGCTGTCATCAAGCAGCAGGCATTCAAGCTGGGAGCCGATGAGGCGGGCATTGCCGAAATTGAACCGGGCGATATTTACAAGGGCAGGTCGGTCAAAGAAAAATATGCCATCGTAGTAGCTCAGCGCATGCTCTGGCGCAGTTTCCAGGAAGTTCCTTCCCATGATTCGGCTGTGGAGTGTTTACGTGTTTATTTTACCCTGGGCGAGGTGGTGATCCGGCTTGCGGATTTTATCCGAAGTCTGGGTTATGCCTGTACGGTGGAGCATCCTATTGGCGACAGCGATGTACTGCATGTGCCCCTGGCCTTAAAAGCGGGCTTCGGGGAACTGGGCCGGCACGGTTCCATCATTCATCCGAAGATGGGCCCTTTGTTCCGGTTGGGCAGCGTGATTACGGATATGCCTCTGCAGACAGACAGCCCGATTGATGCCGGCATAGCGGCTTTTTGTGATAACTGCCGTGCCTGCCGAATTTATTGTCCGGCAAAGGCGATTCCGGATAAACGCTCACCCGAGGCCGGTAAGGATCATTTGGGGAATGACCGGTATGTGGTGGATACCGGCAAATGTTTCCCTTATTTCGCCACCCATAACTATTGTTCCATTTGTTTGCCCGTATGCGTATATCATCACAGGGAATGGGCGAAGGACTTTGAAGGATTTGCAACCAAATTATTTCCGGAGGTGACCATGAAGGACCCGCCATTGCCGGTGGACCCCGTTGCTCCCAGACACTGGTATCCGCATTGGATGCGAAGTAACGGTTAAATGAGTGGCCTGAGTACGGACGAAAGGGTTGTTTTACGAAACCCGGAGACCTGGAACCTGCCGGACTGTTTGGTTCAATTCGACTTGACTTTTACAAGGACCAAGTCCGAAGTGAAAGTCTTAGTCGAATGAATCCCGGTCGCGAAGCGAATCGGGATGAGGCCAGCCCTTGCCCCGGGGTTCATACCCTTGATTTCTTTTCCTTTTTTCAGCGGTATGGTATCGATTTTATATCTTGCACATTCTGCAAGGTGTTTGAATACAGACTCAAACGGCGGAAAACCAGCAGAAAGAAATATAAACGTTAAAGGGGAAATTATGAAGCTGGAACATCATAAACAAAAAGTTGCTTCACTGTCTCATTTTTTCATAAGGATCTGCCGTTATGGTTTTTTCTCCCTGGTATTGATTTCTGTATCGGTCGGAATCGGGACAACGGGTTATCATCATTTTGCTCAGCTCGACTGGATCGACAGTTTTCATATGTCTTGTATGATATTAACCGGGATGGGACCTGTTGCTGAAATGCACACAGCAGCCGCAAAACTATTTTCATCCTTTTACGCACTGTACAGCGGGGTTGCCTTTTTAAGCATTACAGCCGTATTCTTTGCCCCGGTTATTCACCGGCTTTTACATATCCTGCAGGTGGAAACGGATGAGGATGAAAAGCAGCAGAAGCCGTGATGGAAAGGTAGGTCTTTACCATCCTGTACCTGGTTTACCTGACCTGGCCATTCTGACAGTTGACCCTGCCCATAACCATTTGTTTGCAAAATTCCCCAACGGATAGATCTCGTCAAACCAGAACCTGATAAAAAGAAGTGGTGAATGAACGGAATGGAACCCGGATGAGTTATCCGGTGATTCTTCCTTGAAAATATTGAGGTTGACGAAATTTTCCGATATTTCGTTCAGCCAGGGAAAGGTTTGAAAGTAGTTTTTTCCATAACCAAAACCTTCCGGTTTGCGTATAGTTAAATTCCAGCGTTGTTCAGCCCATGCAATCAGCAAATAAAATATACGCATTCTTTATATTCCTGGCCCTGCTTTTTTGGAATCCCCTGACTTTATACCTCATCTATGGCTCCACCCCGGCTTATGAAGGATGGGTGCTCAGGGCAGGTTTCCTGCTGATCCTGGTTGCGGGCATCCTGTGTATGTGGCTGACGGTAAAGGGCCGCATACCGGATATAATAAAAAATATAGTGATGATCCTGAGTTTCGCTGGCATCATGTTTTCCTTTCTGGTTATGGCGGATTCCCTGTTGGGCCAGGTTGCCGGAAAACAGGAAAAGGAAAACAAGGGTCTCATTTTTGAGCCGGGATCCACGGTATCCTTTCATACCAGGGAATTCAGTTACCGGGCGACCATCAACAGCCTGGGCTTACGCGACAGGGAGATACAAAAAGACAAGGGGCGGCATTTCCGGATACTTTGCTTTGGCGATTCCTGGACCTTTGGTTGGGGCGTGGAGGCGGAAAACAGCTGGCCGGCCAAATTGGAGAAGTTCCTGCATGAAAACGGCTTTCCAGACGCTGAAGTCATCAATTGCGGGCAGGGGGGGCAATACCCGACCGGTTACCGGGAACACATGGAAAAGGCCATTCCGGTATTGAAGCCCGACCTGGTCATAGCAGGCATCCTGGAGGCAGAAGATCTGGCCCAGTTGTATGAGTTTAATTTTGTTTTGAAAAACAAAGGCGGGGAAGGGAAGGGCTCCAGTCTTTCACTTTTCAGTCGGATCAGGCAGTCCCTGAAAGCTTTTGTAAAAGTTTCCTTTCATTCCTTTCTGACGCTGCGAAAAAGGAACACGGAAGTGAACACGACCTGGAAACAAACGGCACGGTCCACCATTGACGGGTTTACAGATTTACAGCGGATACGTTATTACACGCTCGATGAAACGGAAAGAAGCCTTTTTGAAAGCGGTGACCTGAATCCGGGCCTGCTCAACTGGTACATCAATTTTCCCGACCGCATCACCGTATTTAATACGCCTTCAAACCCGGCTGCCCGGTTTGCCATCAGGGAACTGGATAAAGAAATCAGCCGCATGAAAGCAATCTGTAAGGAAAATAAATGCACCTTTGTTTTTGCAAACATGCCGATGAATTACTTTAACGGACACCAGGTGACCCGGACACCCGCCGACGTGGTGAATCCCTGGCTGGAAAGCAACAATAAGGTGGATTCCGTATATGCTTCGATGGCTGCAAAATTCGGGCTGCCCTATATCGAGTTTACCGGGTATTTCAGGAGCCTGGAAGATAAAAAGGGATATTATTACCAGTATGACGGCCATCCGAACAGCAAAGGGTATGAAGCCATTGCCGGTTATATCGGCAGGCAGCTGATGGATCAAAAACTCATTCAAAAATAGCGAAAATGGATTTTATAAAAGATCTCTGGCTCTTCATGCGGGAGCGCAAAAAATTCTGGCTGGCCCCCGTGATCATCGTGCTCCTGCTGGTCGGGATACTCATTGTATTTGGAGGAGGCAGCGCCATTGCGCCTTTTATCTACACCCTGTTTTAATTCCAACTGCCGGCTGGAGAGCGGGTTCCATTATTCAACGGGCAACAGGCTGAAATTTTCGAATTTCAGGATGGTGATGTGATGGTTCTCAAGACCGTCCTGAGGTGTTTTGGATTTAAAATCAAACTTCAGTGGAAGGGTATGCTGCCTTGCATTTTCAATACCGCGAATCAAATCTCCGGAGCCTTGTTCCAGTATGGAACCCGTCAGCCAGGCAATGGAAAAGCCAAGATAGGCAAGGTATTGCGGATCGGCTTTCGTTTGTTCGAGGAACGTTTTTCGAAAATTTCTTACTGTCCCCTGGTTATAGTCCACGTACGATGAAGTAAAAATATGGGTTTCCAGGTTTTGCAGGCGTTGGGGATCAATGGTTTCAAAGTTTTCCCAGGTCGGCAATCCGCACACCACGAATTTATATTCATCAAGGCTGTCTAACCGGGTGATGATGGGCGATACGAAAGCCTCATCGGAAGACGTCAGCACAATGACATTCTTTTTGGTTTTATCAAACTGCCTGCTGACCTGTTCGAAATTTTTGCTGTCATAAACCAGGTTTTTGATTTTAAGGGAATCCCTTCGACCTTCCTTCAGGTGCTGAATTTCGATTCCGGTGCCGAAAAGGGCGGCCAGGTCGTTTTCTTTTTTTGAATCCTGGTGCAGGAGCAGCATCTTTTCCTGTTTAAAATGGCTGTAGAGGAAGTTGCTCATGAGCTGGCATTGAAGCGCCACGGAAGGGGTGGTGAGTATCAGCTGACGGTTTCCTTCCAGGAAGGCCGCTGTATTGTGCTGGGCGATCACCAGCGGTTTTTGAAATTTTAACGATGCGGCCGTCAGTTGGCTGATCCAGCTGCCGGAAGAAACACCGATCACCAGGTCGTTTTTTACAAACAGGGAATCCCGGATGAGGCGGGCCAGTTTAAGGGAATCCGAACCGCTGTCGAGCAGCGTCAGGGTGAAGTGATTGCCCCCCTGTGCCAGGGAATCCAGGGCTGTCTTTACTCCGAGATAAAAATGAAGGTAAGGGATGACGGACTGGTCCATGGTGATTTCCAGGTCAGTCAGGTTCCCGCTGTTGATTTGAGCGGCATTCAGCGGAAGAAGCAAGGCCATTTTCGTGGTGGTCCTTTTTCTTTCGGCTACCACTGCTTTTTTTTCCTCTTTCCATTGCACCCCGGCCGACTTTTCGATATGCGGAATCTTCAAAACCTGGCCTGGCCGCAGGCGCTTCAGGTCCACACCTGGATTGGCTTTCCGGAAATCCTCTTCGGTAAGATTATAAGTGTTGGCGATCCTGCCGATGTTTTCACCCTTTACGACGGTGTGACCGGTTTGCCCGGATGCCACGGGCCGCGTGGTTTTTGTGGTGGTGCCGCAGGCCGATAAAAATAACAGATAACCCGCAAAGGCCAGGAGCCGGTGATGCCGGGATAGGTACGAAGTCAATGGACGAAGCATGTTCATTCCCATTCAATGGTGGCCGGCGGCTTGGAACTGATATCATATACCACGCGGTTTACGCCCTTCACCCGGTTGATGATTTCATTGGATACCTGGGCAAGAAAAGAGTAGGGCAGGTGGCACCAGTCTGCCGTCATGCCATCCGTAGAGGTCACGGCCCTCAGGGCCACCACGTTTTCATAAGTGCGTTCATCGCCCATCACGCCTACCGACTGCACCGGAAGCAGGATGGAACCTGCCTGCCAGACATCGCCGTAAAGGCCTTCCTGCTTCAGCGATCCTATAAAAATGGCATCCACTTCCTGGATAATATGTACTTTTTCGGCTGTCACTTCACCCAGTATACGTATGCCCAGGCCGGGGCCTGGAAAGGGATGCCTGTTGAGCAGTTCTTCCTGCATGCCCAGAGCCGTCCCGATCCGCCTGACCTCATCTTTAAAAAGGGCCTTCAGGGGCTCCACGATTTTAAGTTTCATTTTTTCCGGCAGGCCCCCCACGTTGTGATGGGATTTGATGGTGGCCGAAGGGCCTTTCACGGAAACGGATTCAATCACATCAGGATAAATGGTTCCCTGTGCCAGCCATTGAATGTTCTGAATGCGATGGGCTTCCCTGTCGAACACCTCAATGAAAGTGCGGCCGATGGCTTTTCTTTTCTGTTCCGGATCCGAAATGCCGTGAAGTGCTGTATAGAAGTCCTGCCGGGCATCCACACCGGTCACCTGCAGGCCCAGGTGTTCGTATGATGCCAGCACCTGTTCAAATTCATTTTTGCGCAGCAAACCGTTATCGACAAAAATGCAGTGAAGGTTTTTGCCAATCGCCTTATGCAGTAAAACCGCGGCCACTCCAGAATCCACTCCGCCTGACAGGCCGAGAATGACCTGGTCTTCCCCGATTTTCAGGCGCAGGTCAGAAACGGTTTCATCTATGAAATGCCCGGGGGTCCAGTCCTGCGTGCAGCCGCAGACATTTACCACGAAATTGCGCAGGAGTTGCAGGCCTTCCGTAGTGTGCACCACTTCGGGATGAAACTGGATGCCATAGGTTCTTTCCCCGTTCACCTGGTAACCGGCCACCCTGACATCGCTGGTGGATGCGGTAATGGAAAAATCATCGGGGACCCGGGCAATGGTATCGGCATGCGACATCCACACCTGGGTTTGGGGAGAAATATGGTCGAATAAAATACCGGAAGCGGTTTTCACGCTCAGGTGTGCCCTCCCGTATTCCCTTTTCGAGGATTGTTTCACCTCTCCGCCTCCCTGCTGGGCGATCAGCTGGGCTCCGTAACAGATGCCCAGTACCGGATAACGTCCGCGGAGATTGAGGGTAGGGATAACCGGTGCATCCGGATCGCGTACGGAGGAAGGACCGCCGGAAAGGATGATGCCTTTCACCTCCGGCGTAAAGGCAGGTAAATGATTGAAAGGATGTATTTCGCAATATACGTTCAGTTCCCTCACCCGCCTGGCAATAAGCTGGGTATACTGGGAACCGAAGTCTATGATCAGGATGGTCTGGTGCATGCGCAAAAGTACAGAAAAAGTCCACTGTTACCTCCCGGGTTACGGGAAGAATAAAAACAGGTGGAATTGGCTTCTTACCGGGTAGGGCGCAGGAGGCCGATTAAACGGCGGGATGAATGGGCTGATTGAGCGTTTTTTTCTAAAAACCTCCCGTCAACCGGATGTTCCGCACCTTCGTTTTAACG
>CAYWHE010000179.1:0-8854 GCA_964458125.1 uncultured Flavobacteriaceae bacterium
ACCATGGATGAACCGGATATTCCGGAACTGCCCAAAGATGCCGCCGGAAAACCCGATTCCAGTTATATTTTCAGGTATTTCAAATCACACTTCCTCGACAACGTTGATTTTTCCGATCAGCGTTTGCTGCGCACTCCGCTCCTGCAACAGAAAATTCAGCAGTATACCGAAAACCTGACCGTTCAGATTCCGGATTCCATCATCATGGCCTGTGATACCATCATTGAAAAGTCCAGAGCCAACAGCGAAGTTTTTAAATATGCCGTTGTGACGCTCACCAACAAGTACGAAACTTCCAAGATCATGGGTTTTGACGCCGTGTTCGTGCACCTGGCCCAGAAATATTACATGAGTAACGATGCCTATTGGGCCGACTCAACATTGAAAGCCAAAATTGCCGACCGGGTTTATAAGATTACCGGCAACATCCTGGGTAAACAGGCCTATAACCTGGCCATGTGGGATACCGGCGGTAACATGCGCAACCTGAAGGACATCCAGGCCCGGTTTACCGTGATTTATTTTTGGGATCCAACCTGCGGTCATTGTAAAATTGAAACGCCCAAAATGCTTGCGCTTTACGACAGCGTAAAGGTGCATGGTGTGGAGGTGTATGCCGTGGGTATTGAATCCGATCCCGACCTCTGGAAAGCGTATATCCGGGAACATAAACTGAACTGGATTAATGTTACGGATCTCTATAACGTCACCGGTTTCCGTAATTATTACGACATCTACAGCACGCCGGTGATATACCTGCTCGATGAAAAGAAGTCCATCATGGCCAAGCGAATCAGTGTGGAAACCTTGCGCGACATCCTGGTAGATAAAATAGGGAAGGATCCGAAATAAAACCGGTAGCAACCGGTTCGCCGGGTGCATGTCCGTGCAGCGCCAGGCTGAAAATAAAATAAGGCTCTGTAATTTACTTCACTCTTTCCACGTAGGTGCCGGTTCGTGTATCCAGTTTGATTTTTTCGCCCTGGTTGACGAATAAGGGCACACTGATGACCGCCCCTGTTTCAAGCGTGGCGCTTTTCAGGGTGTTGGTAGCTGTATCCCCTTTCATGCCGGGTTCGGTATACGTGATTTCCAGGTCCACAAAAGTCGGTGGTTCGGCAAGGATGGGCGTATCTTCTTCAAAGGCCACCTTAACTTCCATTTCCTCCTTCAGGTACTGAACGGAGTTGCCAAAAAGCAGTTCCGGTATATACACCTGTTCATAGGTACTGTTATCCATGCATACCAGGTTGGTGCCGTCCTTGTAAATGTATTGCAGGGTCTTGTACTCGATGCGTGCAACTTCCACCTCTTCCCCGGCACGGAAACGATATTCTGCCAACTTGCCGGTTTTCACGTTACGCATCTTCGCCTGGAAAAATGCTCTCAGGTTGCCCGGTGTGCGGTGCTGGTATTCAATAATCTGACATAGTTCACCATTGAAGCGGATCACGGATCCAACATGGATGTCGCCTGTATTTGCCATGGATAGGAAGTTAGTGTATGCTGGTTGGAATTTTTTAAAGAACCGCGAAGGTACAAAAAGTTCAAATTCGTTCCAACCTTTAATACCGGTTCCCAACTTATTGATTGAAGGATTATAGCTGAAAATTTAAGAAGGTACTGACTTCCAGCTATTAACTTCAGACATGAAGCTTTATTTCAGATAGCGGTCCAGCCAGTCGAAAAAGACACGCTGCCAGAGGATACTGTTTTGGGGTTTAGTGACCCAATGTCCCTCATCCGGGAAATAGAGAAAACGGCTGGGTACCTTATTCAGTTGAGCGGTATTGAAGGCTTCCATGCCTTGTCCGAGCGGTACGCGGAAATCCTTTTCATTATGAACGACCAGCATGGGTGTATCCCAGTTTTTAATAAAGAGGTGTGGGGATTGCTGGTAGCTTTTCGGTTTTGGAGTTTGCCAGTAAGGGCCTTCCCAATCCACATTGGGGAACCACATCTCTTCGGTAGTGCCGTACATGGATTCGAAGTCGAATACCCCGCAATGAGCGATGAAAGCTTTAAAGCGTTTGTTGTGATTACCGGCCAGCCAGTAAACCGAGAAACCTCCAAAGCTGGCGCCAACAGCTCCCAGTTTGTCCCTGTCCACATAAGGTTCCCGGCTCACGTCATCAATCGCGCTGAGCAGGTCGTTCATGGCCTGCCCACCCCAGTCTCCCCGGATTTCATCGTTCCAGGCTTCTCCAAAAGAAGGCAGACCACGCCTGTTGGGCGCCACCACGATATAACCGTTGGCAGCCATCAGTTCAAAATTCCAGCGGTATGAAAAAAACTGGCTGACCGTGCTTTGGGGACCACCCTGGCAATACAGCAGGGCCGGGTATTTTTTTGTCCTGTCGAAATCAGGCGGATAAATGACCCAGGTCAGCATTTCTTTGCCATCCGTGGTCTTAATCATTCGTTTTTCTACATTTCCCATCTTAACAGCGGAAAGGATGGAAGCATTTTCGTAGGAAATCTGGTTCATGGTTCCGGTTTTCAGGTCAACGGAAAAAACTTCCGTGGGCATGTTGATGGCCATCATGGTCGACACCATAACGGGGTTCCCGGTGCCGGAGGAAAGGCTGAAATCCGTGATATCAGCCGTCACGCCGGTGATCTGCCGGAGGGGTTTCTTGCTCTTCGGATTCAGATCCAGGGAGAACACCTGGGAGGTGGCCTGGATGCCTGCAATAAAATAAACCAGGTTGCCTTTCGGGCTGAATTCAGCCTTTTCCACGCTGTAATCAAATCCGGTAACCGGTTCCTTTCGTTCACCGGTAGCCAGGTTGTAAAGAATCATCCGGTTCCGGTCGGCTTCGTAACCGGGTTGCTCCATGCTCAGCCACAACATATATTTCCCATCCGGTGAATAAACAGGATTAATATCGTACCCGGGCATTCCGTTACTGACGTTCTGGTTCTGCTGGGAGGAAATGTCATATACGTAAATGTCGGAATTGGTGCTGAGGGTATAGTCCGTTCCATATAGCTTTTTACAGGTATACGCGATTTTCATATCATCCGGGCTGAAGGCAACCTGTTCCTCACCTCCATTGGGTTTCAGAGGGGTATCAAAACGTTCGCCTTTCATGATATCAGTGGCGGCGGCCGTAATTCTGCCATCCCTGTAAGGAGCGATAAACAGGTGGCTGTAAGTATAGTCACTCCACGCGTTCCAGTGGCGGTACATGAGGTTGTCGATAATACGGGCATTTTCTGTTTTCGGAAGATCAGGATAAAGTTCACTGGGTTTTTTATCCAGTTTGACGTCAGCAGTATACCAGATAAAGGAGCCCTTAGGGGCATAACCGAAATTCGTAATGCCGCCTTCCACCTGGCTGACTTTTGATTTGTTGCTGCCATCGGGGTTCATCTCCCAAAGCTGGGTGCTGCCGTCCTTGTCTGAAAGGTAACCGATCCGCATGCCGTCAGGTCTCCATTTGGCGGCCGTTTCATCTTCAGGTCCGCCGGCAATGCGCATGACGTTAGTGCCCGTTGCATCCATGCGGTATACATCGGAATTGCCCTTATTGGCGGATATATCAAATGTCCTGGAATTGTAAATCACGAATTTCCCGTCCGGTGAAATACGGGCTTCGCTCACACGTCCGAGTTTGAAGAGCATTTCAGGCGTTAACCTGGTTTGTGCGGCCAGGTTAAGAACCGGGAACAGGCATGCGGCAATAATAAATTTCTTCATAGCAAAATCACTGGTTTATAAGGTTTGGGGGGCGTATTCAGGTTTCAAATTTGAGAAAAAAACCGGAACGGGGCAAGCTGAAATATAAATTTGATAAGGATCCAAATGGAAGTATGTCTCGCTGCAACCAGGCAAATGGACAAAAGTACAACCACGCCACTCTGGATAAATCAGAAATTCAAATGCCTTTTTGTATAAAAGGACAAAACAGCAAAAGGTTAAAAAAATAAGTGGAGCCGGAGGGATTTGAACCCTCGTCCAGTCAGGGAATAGAAGTGCGTTCTACATGCTTAGCATTTCCTTGATTGTCGGGTTTGGCTAAGGTGAAATGCGGCCAACCAAACCGTAGTCTTTATTTCTTGCCGTTGCATCAAGACGCTGCAGCAGCCAGCTCAAAATGATGATACCCACAGCCTTCACTTAATGAGCGGAAATGGAGGCAGGGTAGCTTGTCAGTCCCGCCTGGCGGGAGTGATCAGGCAATCAATCTGAGATTGATTAAGCCGCAAGCGCATAGTTGGTTTCGCCGGTTAAGACGAGTGTGCTTTGAGATTAACGGGCAAAAACACAACGCCCGGCATGCTTACACCAATATTTCACCAGCTGTCGATTCCTGTCGGCCCCAATGATTGTTGGTTTGTTTAAAAGAACGGATACAAAGATACGAATTTTTTAGTTAAGGTTGACATTATTTCTTCCGGCCTATATGGTTACAGGTATCGGATGTCCGGCACTTCAGATTTTGGAATGGAATATTTTTTCTTCCGGCGAACCGGAAATTTTACCCCGGAGTATCCGGCACATGAAATCGGCCATTTTCCTGCCCGGTTAAACAAAATGCGTTAAACTATAAACTTCTTCTTTATTTTTGCTTTACAAACCTGAATTGGATATGAAAAAGGACAAACGGATTGACGAATACATCAAAAATGCAAAGCCATTTGCCCGTCCGGTACTGAATCACCTTCGCGAATTGGTGCACCAGGCCTGCCCGGAAGTTACGGAAACCATCAAATGGGGCATGCCCAGTTTTGAATACAAAGGCCCATTGGTTGGCTTTGCCTCCTTTAACCAGCATTGTGCAGTAGGATTCTGGAAGGCTTCCCTGATGAAGGATCCACAGAAAATTCTTACTATCAGGCAGGAAGAAAAATCAGCCATGGGAAACCTGGGCAGTATTAGAAGCCTGGAGGATCTTCCTTCCGGCAAGGTGATGCTGGCGTATATCCGGGAAGCAGCAAGACTGAATGAGGAAGGAATCAAACTGGTCAGGCCGAAACCGGCGGGCAGGAAGGCGCTGGTCATTCCGAAGGAGTTGTCGGATGCACTTTCACAACCCGGCAACAAAAATGCTCAGGCAGTTTTCAATGCTTTTTCCGATTCGCACAAAAGGGAGTATGCCGAATGGATTGCCGAAGCCAAAACGGAAGTGACCCGTCAGAAGCGCCTGGCTTCCACCCTGGAATGGCTGAAGGAAGGCAAATCGAGAAACTGGAAATATAGCCGGAAATAATAAGCGGCGAGTGCTGCGGAAAAGTTGATTATCCAGGTCCAGGTCCCTCCGGTTTAAACCGGTAAATCCCGGTTCAATGATTGTTTTCAGGTATTCAGCAATTTTTAGTTGACTTACGGGTTTGGTTGCTTACATTTGTTTGACAGGTGGAAAATACCGGCAGAAACCTTTGCCGGATCCATGCTCATGGCCCGGATAAAATACGTTATAACCATGCTGCTGCCCCGTTTACTGCTTTTTTTTGCCTTTTATTTCCTTCTTCCGGTATTGACCTCAGTTCAACTTCATGCCCAGAACCTGGTCACGAATGGCAATTGCGATACCTACACCACTCCCCCAAATACTTATGGGCAGGTTTGCTATGGAACGGGCTGGACCAGTCCCAGTGGAACCTGTTCCGTAATTGTAGGCACCGGCAGCCCGGATTATTATAACACCAATGGCTCAGGCGGAGCCAAACCGCCGGCCACATTTTGGTCCAGTTTAATGCCTCACAGCGGAAGTGGCATGCAGGGCTTTGCCGGTTACTATACTTCTTCGGGCAGCCCTTACCGGGAATACATCCAGTACCACCTCAGCAGTCCCATGGTGCCGGGGGTGTTATACCAGGTTTCCTGGTTTATCAGCAACGGCAGTACCACCTTTCACGGATACGGATGCAATCATATCGGCGCTTATTTTTCGACAACAGCGGTAACCCAGACAGGCGGAAGTGTGATGCCTTACGTGCCCCAGGTGCAGGATACAGCCGTTTTATTCAGCACCACCTGGGTGCAGAAATCGTTTACGTTTACGCCTGCCGCTCCTTATACCTACATCACCATCGGAAATTTTTACAGTAACGCGAATACAACCGTTCAGCAATTCGTCAGCCCGAGTACAGTGGTGGGCGCCTACTATTATGTGGATGATGTCGTAGTTCAGCCTGCCGCCGTGCTTCCGGTGGAAATGCTTGCCTTTTCAGGCACCAGCCAGGGAAGCGTAAACCATTTGAGCTGGGTCACAGCCACTGAATGGAACAACGATTTCTTTGCCCTGGAAAGAAGCATGGACGGAGCCTATTTCACTGAGATCGGCCGCATCAAAGGACATGGAACCACCTCCGACAGCTATACCTATCAATTTGAAGATGGTGATGTCACCGGCACCTTGAATTATTACCGGCTTCGTCAGACAGATTTTAACGGTTCCTTCCGGTATTCGGAAATAATAGCCATCAGGTCATCAGGCCGGAAAACGTCCCGATGGGCTTACCTGGAAGGCACCGGAACACTGGTGATCGCTTCCGTAACCCCCGGTCAATTTGAATTATTCAACGCTAACGGACAGGTGATGATGACAGGTAACCTGGATGGTAATGCCGTTCGCCGCATCGATGTTTCCTGGTTGGGAAAAGGGTTGTACCTGCTCCGTTATGGAGGATCAGGTGAAAATACCGTCCGGATCATACGGCCCTGAAAATGGGTCGGTATTTCATTTTTTTTCTTCGGCCGGTACCAGATCCTCCAGTTTGCAAATGGTATGAAAACCGCCAAATAAAACCCTGGCCTTTTTTCCGTCAATGCTTTCGATGGTGCCTGCCGTGTGCCCTCCATTCAGTTTTACGGATTGTCCCGGTTTGAAAAGGGAAATATCATAAAGTTGCCTGCCGGCTTTTACGGTTTCGGACCGGTCCGGGAAAAGTTTGTTGTATCGTATCTCCAGCTGCCGGCTGAAACGCTCTACCACCTGTTTTTTATTTTTGGCTGCTTTCCATTCCTTTAAAAAGCCTTTGAACAAACGGTTCATATCCTCCACAAGACGGGCTTCCTTTTCCGTGATTCGTTTTTGGAACCCTGTTTTTATTTTTTCCGTTTCGGATTGCAACTGTCCGTATTTCCGAATCAGATCGGTCAGTTTTTTTTCCTTTCCTGAAGCTTCCTTTAATTTTTCCTGGAGCGTGTTTTTATCACTTTCTATTTTTTCCAGTAACTTTTCCAGGTCATAACTTTTGCGGTCTATTTTACCGGAAGCCGACTGAATAAGGGTTTTAGGTAACCCGCTTCGCTCCGCTACCACAAAAGTATATGAACTGCCGGGCTTGCCGGTAATGAGCTGGTACAGTGGTTTCAGTTCTTTCGGAGAAAAGGCCATGGAACCGTTGATGATGCCCGGGGTTCGGTCGGCCAGCAGTTTCAGGTTGAGGTAGTGGGTGGTAATAATGCCAAAGGGATCCTTGCTGTGCAACTCTTCGAGAACGGCCTCCGCCAGCGCTCCGCCCAGGTTGGGGTCCGTTCCTGTGCCGAATTCATCGATCAGGAAAAGTGTGCGGCTGTTACACTCTTCAAGAAAGGTCCGCATGAGTGATAAACGTGAACTGTAGGTGCTCAGTTCGTATTCCAGGCTCTGGCTGTCGCCCAGGTCCACCATCAGTTTTTCAAAGATGCCCATGGTGCTGCTTTCATCGGCAGGAACGAGGAATCCGCTTTGCAGCATCAATTGGGCCAGACCGATGGTCTTCATGCAAACAGTCTTACCTCCTGCATTCGGACCGCTGATGACCAGGATCCTGTTTTTATCCAGTCTGATCGAAAAGGGAATGGTAGTTTTCTGATGGACCTTATTATACAGAAAGAGCAGGGGATGCCTGGCGTTTTTCAGATCGATAACAGGATATTCCGCCAGCCTTGGCCTGTTCGATCGGGTGCTGATGGCAAAAAGTGCCCTGGCGCGGCAACTGTCGCATAAGGCCATCAGGCCGGCGTAGGTTTTCAACAGATTGGAATGAGGACGAAGGGTCTGACAGAGGGCCTTGAGTATGCGGTAGATTTCCCTTTTCTCTTCCTGCTCCAGGTCGTACAGATCGTTATTGATGGATATGGTTTCTTCCGGTTCAATGAAAACCGTTTTTCCCGTGGTGCTGATGTCGTGCACGATGCCGCGGATGGTTCTTTTTTGCTCGGCAAACACCGATATCACCCGCCTTCCGTTGCGCATGCTTTCATCGCTGCCGGCCACCCAGCCGTTCTTCTTGTATTTTTGAATGATGGACTGGTAAAGTCGTTCCGCCTCTATCCTGCGTTTCGAAATCACCCTCCGGATGCGCAGCAGGTCGGATGATGCCGGGGATTTGATCTGCCCCGTATCTTCCAGGACTTCTTCGATACCCGTGATGATGCTTTTTTCAAATGGCATCGTACTGAACAAGGATCCGAACAGGGGATGGATTTCCTTTCGTTTCAGGAAAAATTCAAAAAGTGAAGAGGCGCCCCGCATGAAAAAAAGGATGCCGAGCAGGGCTTCGGCCGGCAAAACGCTGTTGGCAACGGAGAGCAGCCTGATTTCTTTCTCTATAGGGTGGTAACCATCCGTTGGAAAAGGGTCCCCGTTTTCAATGATGCACTTGAATTCCTGAACCTCTTCTATCCTCCGGCTGACCTCCCCGGGTACGGACGAGCAGACAAGCCCCAGCAAGTGCAGCCGTCCCGGTTCCCCCAGGCAATATTCACCGGTCAGTTTTTTTACCTTTTCAAATTCAGTGACGACCTGGTTGTCGGGTGGAAAAATCAACATGAAATCGCTTGGTTTCAGGACTCAAAGGTAATTTTAAATCAATGAGACTATCGTTTCAGAAGCTCCAGAGGAGCGAACTGAAGCGA
>CAYWHE010000180.1:0-8667 GCA_964458125.1 uncultured Flavobacteriaceae bacterium
ACGCTGCATGTGGGACTGGGCACCTTTCGCCCGGTGGAAGTGGAGGACCTGACCAAGCATAAAATGGATTCCGAGCAGTTTATCATTACCCAGGAGGCCACCGATATTGTCAACAAGGGAAAAAGCCTGAAGAAAAAAATATGCGCCATTGGAACCACAACCATGCGGGCGATTGAATCCTCCGTTTCCACGAGCGGGGAATTAAAACCGGCCAACGGATGGACCAACAAGTTTATTTTTCCTCCTTACGAGTTCAGCGTAGCCAACTGCATGGTGACCAACTTCCACATGCCGGAATCCACCCTGTTAATGATGACTACGGCATTCGGGGGATATGACCTGATCATGAATGCCTATAAGATAGCCGCCAAGGAGAAATATAAATTTTTCTCCTACGGTGACGCCATGCTGATCCTTTAAGGATTCCTGGTTTTTAAGTTGGGGAAGTTTTCAATTTACCGGCCCATCAGGCTCTTCCTGTTTGCATTCCGGGGGCTGATTTTTCCGGACACCTTCATGTATGAAAAGATTTGCCGTAATCGTAGCAGGGGGCATTGGTACCCGCATGCAAAGCGCAGTCCCCAAGCAGTTCCTGGAACTGAAAGGCCGGCCCATACTCATGCACACCATGGAGCGTTTTCATCAGGCCGGTGAAGATATCCGCCTGATACTGGTATTGCCTGAAGCCCATTTTGATCTGTGGGAGGCACAATGCAAAGCCCTTGATTTCGGCCTGCCCCATCAGCGTGTGGCAGGAGGAGAAACCCGCTTTCATTCTGTTTACAACGGTATTTCGGCTATTACAGAGGAGGGTTTGGTGGCCGTTCATGATGCCGTGAGACCCCTCCTCACCACGGATTTTATCAACAGGCTTTACGAAACAGCTGCCCGTCATGGCCAGGCTGTTCCGGTACTTCCCCTCACCGAAACGCTGCGCGAAAGGGAAGGGGTCAGCAGCCGGACGGTGGACCGGTCCAAATTCGTGATCGTCCAGACCCCACAGGTGTTCAGGGTAAAGGAACTGCAAAGGGCCTTTGCGCAACCCTACCGGTCAACTTTCACCGATGAAGCAACCGTTATGGAAGAATCCGGAACAGCCATACAGCTTTGCGAGGGGGAACGCATGAATATCAAGCTGACCACGCCCTTCGACATGCAACTGGCCCAGGTGCTTATGAACACCATGGACAGCGGGCTTTTCTGAACGGCCATTCCCTTTCCCGGTGGCGGCTTCAAAGGAAGGCATGCAATAACGTTTTACCTATATGATAGGGCTGCCGCGGCACGGTCCCGGAGGCGACAGGCCATGGTGCATGCATGTTGTTTTTTCAGCCGTCCGGGAACGGCATAAGCCCGGTTTCCGGTGCGGATTATATTTTTAGGATTTCAGGAAAAAAACCATACTTTTGCCTTCCTCTCTCTAATTAAAAACCAACAAAAAAATGAAAAAGATTTTACTCTTTATTGCTTTGTTTTTCGCCGGCTTCGCCATCCAGGCCCAGTATGTATGGGTTCCACAGGCAACCGGCTTTGCTGATGTTTCCAGCGGAGTGTTCAATGTCAGTGCCGTGGATTCAAATGTCGTCTGGATTTCATCCTACGATGGCTCGGGCGCGGCTGCTACGAGAAATGATTATTCCAGGACCGTTGACGGCGGTCAAACCTGGGTTCCGGGAACAACCGGCTGCCCTTCCAATTATGCCTGGTCCATGATTCATGCTTACAATGCCGATACGGCCTGGGCCATGTATTATAATGCTACCGCCGGTGCGGGCGGAGGAATTTTCTTCACGGGCGACGGCGGTTCAACCTGGACCCAGCAGGGTGTGGGTACCATCTTCAATGCCACCTCCTTCCCCGATGTTGTTTATTTCTGGGGCGGATTACAGGGCCTTGCCATGGGGGATCCAAACACATCAGAATTTGAAATTTATACCACCACCGATGCCGGTACCACCTGGGTGCCCGTACCCGGTGCCAATATCCCTGATCCGCTGGCAGGTGAATATGGCATTGTAGATCACTTCAGCGTATTCGGCAATACCATCTGGTTTGATACCAACAAGGGCCGCGTGTATAAATCAACCGACTTTGGCGTAACCTGGACCGTTGCCAGTACGGGTATCACCATACCGGCCAATGGAGCCATGGATATTTGTTTTTATGATGCCAGCAACGGCCTGGCCCGTTTATACAATGGTACCACCGGCGTCAACATTGTAAAATCCACTAACGATGGCGGAACAACCTGGAACACCATGACGCCGTCCGGAAATTTCTGGGGCAGCGACGTAAAATATGTTCCCGGCACCACCTCCAGGCTGATCAGTACGGGTGCGGCTACAGGATTCATCGGATCTTCCTATAGCGATGACGGTGGGCTGAACTGGATTGACATCGAAACTTCCGCACAGCGCACGGCTTTAGGCGTGGTTGATTCCAATCACATCTGGGCCGGAGGATTTACCAGCAGCCCGACATTTGGAGGTATTTTTAAATTCACTTTTGTTCCTCCGGTGGCCTGTACCGATCCATCCATCAATACGGGAATCACCACTGCCAACGACACCATCATTTGCCCCGGTGATACGCTGACCGTTACTTCCACCGGTGTATTTGCACCCAACAGTGGCGATTATTCCGGTGTGAGTTGGGTAATCACTTCCGCTGACATCACCGGAAATACCGACCCCCTCAATGACCCCAGCCTGATCGCTTCCTATAACTTTAACTTCCCCGCACCGGCAACCAGTTTCCGCCAGTTCATCAATGACGGTACCTTTATCGGCAACACCGTTCCTTATGGTACCTATTTCTGGACACCGGTAGTATTTGGAAATGCCGTTGCAGCAGTCAATCCTCCCAATTTCCTGAGCGATCTTACACTGGATCCAACCTGTACCCATGCCGGCATCTCCATCATGATACAGGTGCTGGATGGCACCGATCCGCTTTGCGCAGTGGGCGTGGCCGAACCTGTTAGCCAGGTGTTCAGCGTGAATGCTTACATCAATGACGGACAGGAGCTGAACCTGAACATTCATGCCCAGGCCAACGAAAAAGCACAAATTAAAATTATGGACCTGACCGGACGTTTGGTTTACAGTCAGTCAGCCGGACTGAACAAAGGTCTCAACAAAGCCCGGATCAATACCAATGGCTTTGGCGCAGGACTTTACCTGGTGGTGGTTGAAACCGCCACACAAAGGGCCGTTACCAAAATCAGCAAGAACTAATTCAGCAGCGCTGTTTTCTGAAATCCCTTCCCGGTTGCCGGGGAGGGATTTTTTTTTCAGATTGTTGGATGCGGGAGATAGCCATCACCATAATAGCGCGGAGCTGACAACCGGATCCAACGCATGGGTATGGGAATTTTTAACTGACCTGAACCTGTTTGTTTGACTGATGCCCCAGCCGCATGAAATACTTTTCAAAATAAACATAGGTCAGGTAACTGAATACCAGCGTCAGGGAAAAGGCTGAAAATACGCGTACCGATTCGGGAAACCTGAAGAAATGAGTGGCGGCATATCCGAATGCCGTTCCGGTCAAGGCATATACGATGGGATGCAGCAGGTAAACCGAATAACTGGCCTCCCCCAGCATGGTCAGGGGTCTTTCGAACAGGGCGGGCAGGTGTACCTGCAACTTATAAAATCCAAAACAAATGAACAGGCAAAGTACCGTAAACAGCATCCGGTTGAAGCCGGTAACCAATAAAATGCGGTCCCCAAAAACAGGGTAAAAAGTAAAAAGGAGCAAACTGCCGGCTAACAACGCCAGGTTTACAGCATTGCTCACTTTAACATCACGGAACAGCAGGCCCATCATGAAACCGGAGAAGAACAGAAACGCCTGGTTCAGGGGATTTACATAGTCTTCCCATTGATCGGTGATGGATTTCTCCGGATGCAGTTTAAAAAAAGCAAAATAAACATACAGGGCCAGCAGGAGAAGACCGGAAAGGAAGAGTAACGGAATTGATTTTTTGGAAAACAGGATGAAGAAGGGGAATAACACGTAAAATACCAGTTCATTGCCAATAGACCAGGCTCCCTCGGCAAAATACCCGTTCCAGTCGAAGAAGCCGAATAGCCCCGTCAGGTTCAAAAACAGCTGAACTCCGCCGGGCAGGGTGTGGTCAGCGATCATGGTCATAAAGGTGGCCAGCCATAATAAAGGGAAAATGCGCAGGATACGTTTTCTCGCAAAATCCTTCATGCCGGCAAAATCGGGTTTCATCCTGTTGAAATACACATAAAACAAGGTAAGGCCGCTCAGGACATAAAAAACAGAAACTCCGTAAACGCCCACCCGGCCCATAAAACTGTCGGAAAGGAAATCGTATTTCGTCCATTTCAGGTAATGAAAGGACATGATGCCAAAGGCTGCAAGCCCCCGCAGGTAATCAAGATTGTATAACCGGTTACTTGTTTTCAAGACATTTCAAAAGACAGCTGAAAGTCAAAGTTAATCTAAATTGTTGCGGTCTGCCGAACGGATATTTTACTGTTTCCCTGAAAAAAGGTTTCACCGTTCTGGCGGGAGATTCCGATGATATACAGGAATAAAAACCGCCCGGTATCCGGTTCATCCGGCCATCAGGGTTTCACGGATGATGATATAAAGCCCCATGACCAGGATAAACCATCCGAAAGCCGGTTTCAGTTTTTCATTGGAAACATGACGTGAAAGCAGACTGCCGGCAATGATTCCCATGATGGAAACGGCGGAAAAAACAAGCAGGAATTTCCAGTCAATGACCTGCTCACCTTTTAGATCGCCGGTAAAGCCGATCAGCGACTTGGCGGCTATGATGACCAGGGAAGTGCCTACAGCCTTCTTCATGGGCAGGCGGGCCAGCAACACCAGTGCCGGGATGATCAGGAATCCTCCGCCGGCGCCGACAAGTCCGGTGATCATGCCAACCAAAAGTCCCTCCAGCACAATCATCGGGTATTGGTAATGAACAGGGGCGACTTCGGTTTTCTGATCCCGGCCTTTCCGGATCATGGACCAGGAGGCCAGCAGCATGATGATGGCAAATAACAGCAACATGCCAAGCGGTTTGGTAATCTCGAAATGGCCAATCGTGAAAAGTTTTGGAGGGATGGCGGGAACCAGCCAGGCACGGGTCATAAAGACGCCGGCTATCGAAGGAATGCCGAAAACCAGGGCGGTGCGCCAGTGAATATTGCCCATTCGCATATGGCTGTAGGAGCCGATGAGACTCGTCAATCCGACAATAAACAGGGAATAAGCCGTTGCGCTCACCACATCCATGCGAAAAAGATACACCAGGATGGGAACGGTCAGGATGGAACCCCCTCCGCCTATCAGGCCCAGGGAAAGGCCCATGAGTATGGCGCCGGCATAACCTGCTATCTCCACCGTTTTTCAGTAGCTGTGTGAATTACCCCGTGGCATGCAGCGGAGCATCGTTCTGATTTTTTTCATGGACCGCACCCGGGAGCCATTCACCCGTAGCGATCAAAGGCTGCAAAGATAGAACTAATTGAAAACACTCTAAGGAACAAATGGTACAATAACGTGCATTTCAAACACGAACTTCAGGTTTCTTTCTATTTTTGCGGCAGCCTGTTCCTTATTCCTCTACCGGGTCCATGAACTGATACCTTAGACTCCTTATTTTACCTGCTATGCCCGGCGCCAACGATGACATAATCAGTCTTGCCCTTTTCAGCCTGTTGCCATTCATGGTGGCTTTTGTTTTCATCGTTTTTGTTTTTTACAGGAAAAAACGGGAATCCCTGATCAGGCAGCAGCAGGCGGAATTGAAGCAGCAGATCCTGGAGGTGGAGATCAAAGCCCTGAGGGCACAGTTCAATCCGCACTTCATTTTCAATTGCCTGAATTCCATTTATCATTACATGGAACAAAATGATGCGAAGACGGCCGGCCAATATCTTGTTAAATTTTCACAGGTCATCCGGCTTATTCTGGAAAATTCCCTTCAGCAGGAGGTTTTGCTGGCCGATGATATGAAGGCGCTGGGACTGTATATTGAACTGGAACAATTGCGGATGAACCACGGGTTTGTTTTTGAAATACGGATTGATCCGCAGGTGGATCCTGACAATGTGCTGGTGCCTCCCATGATCATACAGCCTTTCGTGGAAAACAGCATCTGGTATGGCCTGAATGCCAGGAACAAGGAGGGACATCTGCTCATCCGGGTTTCACGTGAGGAAGACATGCTGGTTTTCCGTATTGATGATAATGGCGCCGTCAACCCGGAAGCGGAAAGACAGGTTCTTCCCGATGAAGGCATCAAAAAAAGATCACTGGGCATGAGCCTGACCCGGGAACGGCTGGACATTCTTAATAAAACCAAACACGCCCGGGCAGGCTTTACCATCCGGGATCATACGGATGCCGGAGGCCATTACCAGGGCAAGCAGGTGGTATTAAAAATTCCTTATGAAGTTTCTGTATAACCCGCTTGGTTGACAGGGTGACGATGCTTATTTTGCGGTAATTTTTTAAAATGATGAAGTATACGGCCTTGATTGTGGATGATGAAAAGCACCAGCAGGAGATCCTTTCCGGTATGCTGCTGGCCGGTTTTCCGGAAATCATCCTCCAGGGCATCTGTTCTTCCGTGGAGGAAGGCCTTCGGCGGATTCCGGAACAAAGCCCTGACCTGGTTTTCCTGGATGTCGTCATGCCTCCGCTGACCGGATTTGATTTGCTGAACCGCCTGGAAAGGGTGGATTTTGAAATCATTTTTTGTACTTCTTTTGAACAATATGCCATCCAGGCCTTCCAGGTGTCGGCGGTGGATTACCTGCTCAAGCCTTTTGATTCCGTGCAACTCGGGGTGGCCCTGCAAAAATTTAAAGAGAGAGCCCGGCTGAAGCAGAGTTCCCGCCATGTGGAAATTCTCCTACAGAACATGCATCAGCATACCCGCGATAAAACCAAAATCGCTCTGCCCACCAGACACGGATTTGTTTTTGTTGAGGCCGGCGATATCATCCGTTGCGAGTCCGATAATGTATATACCGTTTTTTATTTTACCGATCGTACCAAACTCATGGTGTCCAGGAGCATCAAGGAATGGGAGAACCTGCTGGGCGACTTCCGGTTTTTTCGCGTTCATGCCTCTCACCTGGTGAATATGCAGTATGTGAAGGAATACATCAAGGGAGAGGGCGGTACCGTCAGGATGCAGGATGGTTCGGAAGTGGAGGTGAGCCGCAGGAAAAAGGAAGACTTTTTAAACAGGCTGCACCGCCTTCAGTAGTTTTCTCACTCCATCCCGTCAGCCTCAAAGTTATTCCCGCCATATTCTAATTCTGGCTTGATGCCGGACGGCTGATGGTTTAGTTTTGATTCCGGTTCATTTGGAATTCAAACTCATGAAAATTTTTTTCAGCGCAAAAAGGCTAAGCCTGATAAGAAAAAAACAAGCGGATGTTTTTTGTCCGCTCCTGCCGGCAATCATTTATGGGATTCCCTTTTTAACCGGTGTGTTGCTGATTAAAAACAGCCAGGACTATTGGCGGGCGGCATCCCTGACGGCCTCCCCTTTTAGCTATGCGAATGGCTTTGCTTTTATTGCCGGATTAATCAGCATTCCTTTTCAACATGGAATTAAGCCAGGAAGATTTCCACGACAGACGGGTGATTTGATTGACAGCAAGAGAAAAATTTACGGCAGCTCCCGGACAACGGCCTGTTATTGCAAACCCGTCGATTATCTTGTCCTCAGCACCCACCTGGTCAGCAATTGTATTTTCCGTCACTTCGGGTACAAGGGAAATTTGAATCATACCATTTATCGCGATGGCCTGGTTCGGAACCCTGGAGTGCCCGAATCTGGTGCCAGGGCATACCTGTCCGGCCGCGCAGCCATCGGATCCAATAGTTGTCAAAGGGAAAATACCATTTCCCTGGTTAAAATTTTCAGCCGGGAGAATTCAATTATCGGGCAACAGGCAATGACTGCTCATGGCGTATACATCGGTTCAGATGCTGAAGGAGGCGTTGGATGCGGAGTTGGAATAAAAACCCGCACCGGGCCCAGGTCCATGATCAATCTTTGCCCGCAAACCGGAAATCATGTCCGTATTGGCGCCAGGTCATACATCGGGGCAGGGGCAGCATTTACCGGTCATTTAAAAACTCCGGGCGGTTCGCTCATTCCCGGCAAGGCCGGCATTTCAGGTGTAACTGAACCGGATCGGTATATCCGTTCAACCTCCTTGTTTAAACATGAGCAGGGGGATTTACTGCCGCCGGCATCGGGCAAAGTGAAAACAACCTATGGAAATGGACCGGGAAAGGAAATGGGTAAATTTATACGGTACACAGTGAAACATCAGATCAACTAAATTATTATTTCACGCATGGCAGCATATGTCAGAAAATTAAAAGCCTGTTATCATGCTTTCATCCGGATACAGCCCGTTCAGATTTTTATTCATGCCGTCGGTGAAACAACTTCAGCGGGCTGGAATAACGGGAGGCTGATTCCAAGGAGTCATATGATTCCTCCGGCGGACGGTATCCAGGAGTATGACTTCCGTGGAAATTGCCCGGAAGGGGATGACCAGCATGGGTCCGGTATCCTGCATGCCACCCATACCATGGAACTGCAGGCCTGGATGAAGGGGTACCGCATTCATACGGACTCCGGTAACA
>CAYWHE010000181.1:0-8602 GCA_964458125.1 uncultured Flavobacteriaceae bacterium
TGCAGGTGCTGGATGACGGAAGGCTGACCGATAACAAGGGAAGGACAGCCAACTTTAAAAACACCATCATCATCATGACTTCCAACATCGGGGCGCACCTGATCCAGGAAAGTTTTGAAGGCATGAATGAAAAAAACAGGGAGGGCATACTTGCTTCCACCAAAACAAAGGTGTTCGACCTGTTGAAAAAAACGATCCGGCCAGAATTCCTGAACAGGATTGATGAAATCATCATGTTCAGCCCGCTGAACCGGGATGAAGTGACCGAGATCGTCAGACTGCAATTCAAAGGCATCCAGAAACTGCTCCGGGAAAACGATATCAAAATCAGTGCAACGGAAGAAGTAATTGAATGGCTGGCCCAGCTTGGATTCGATCCCCAGTTTGGAGCCAGGCCGCTAAAAAGAGTGCTGCAGAAAAAATTACTGAATGAACTTTCCAGGCAGATTATCGGCGGAAGCATCCATAAAGAGGATGAAATCCTCGTCATGCTGGATAAAAAAAATAACTTCATCTTTAAAAATGTGAAAGAACCGGTGCTTGAGTAAGGAGCATTTTCAATTGAAACATCGTCACCAGGTATCAGTTTTTTCTGGAATTGCAGGTTTCTTACTAACAGCATAAGTTATGAACAATAACAGCCTGCCTGCTTTTTAGTGCATCTTTGTATTTTAAAGCAATAAATACATGTCTTTTTTACCAAAAGATTTTGATATGATTTTCTACGCTGTCGGATATACAAAATGTCCTGAAGACTGCATAAATGTGGAGAGAGAGAGAGAGAAAGAAAGAGAGAAGCTTTCCTGTATTAAGGAATTTTCATTTATTCGTAAATTTCCACTCACCGGCAGATAAGCCGGGCTGCCGCTTTTAACACCGGCAGCCTGATTCCGTTTTTTTATCCGGACTCAATCAAAGGTATGAACCCCAGGGCAAGCGTTGGATCCATCCCGATTCGCTTCGCGACCGGGATTCATTCGACCAGGACTTTCACTTCGGACTTTGTCCTTGTAAAAGTCAAGTCGAATTGAAAATTCCGCCGCAAGCAGCGGGGTATTGAACCAATCCCGATTCGCTTCGCGACCGGGATTCATTCGACCAGGACTTTCACTTCGGACTTTGTCCTTGCAAAAGTCCAGTCGAATTGAATAAAAGGTTCTGTTTGTATCCGTATCAATGCTTCCCCTTTGCTGACAGGTACCGCTCCGCGTCAATGGCGGCCATGCAGCCCGATCCCGCCGCCGTAACGGCCTGCCGGTAAACATGGTCCTGTACATCGCCGGCGGCAAAAACACCGGGAACATTTGTTCGTGAAGAGCCGGGTTCGGTAATAAGGTATTGATTTTCATCCATGGTTAACTGACCTTTAAAAATTTCGGTGTTGGGCTGATGCCCGATGGCCACAAAAAATCCGCTGACCTGGAGGAGGCTCACTTCATTTGTTTTATTGTTCCGGATCCGTATGCCGTTGACGGTTTTTTCGCCTAACACTTCTTCCGTTTCACAGTTGTACAGGATTTCGATGTTGGGCGTATTTTGCACCCGGTGCACCATGGCTTTGGAAGCGCGCATCTCATCTCTCCTGACAATCATATACACTTTTTGGCAAAGTTTGGAAAGATACGTGGCTTCTTCGGCCGCCGTATCCCCGGCGCCCACGATGGCCACGTCCTGTCCCTTAAAAAAGAATCCGTCGCAGGTGGCGCAGGCGGAAACCCCGAAGCCGTTGAGCCGTTGTTCGGATTCCAGGCCCAGCCATTTGGCTGATGCGCCTGTGGCAATGATCACCGCATCGGCGGTTATCTCATGCTTTTCATCGAATATCACTTTGTGTTCCGAACCTGAAAAATCAACCGACGTTGCGTACCCCCAGCGGATATCGGTGCCAAAGCGTTCGGCCTGGGCTTTGAAATCCTCCATCATCTCCGGACCCATCGTACCCTTCGGGTATCCGGGGTAGTTTTCCACTTCCGTCGTGATGGTCAGCTGACCGCCGGGTTGCAGCCCCTGGTATAAAACAGGTTTGAGATCGGCACGTGCCGCATAAATGGCAGCCGTATAACCGGCGGGACCTGATCCGATAATCAGGCACTTCACTTTTTCGGTGGTAAAGGAGGACATACTTCAACTTATCAGCCGGCAAATATAAGACTATCGTTTGGCATAAATGGTATCAAAGGTAACGGCATAGCCGCCCCAGATTCCCAAACCTCCCTTTATGTTGCCTTTCAGGGCAGATGGCGATGCAAACGGATTGCCATTGGTGGAAGACTGGGTTTCGGCGGTTCGCCAGAAATAAAAATTGGCGTAATCGATGGTGCAGAACTTGACATAAATGGTGTCGCCCACTTTATAATATCCGGCCTCTTCATTGAGGTCCTCATCCTTTTCGGAATTCGGGATATGACCCCTGGCATAGCCGAAGTCAAAGCTTTTTCCGTTGATAAACCGGTCCTCAAATACGGAGCCGCCGGGTGCAATATAATCGTCATCTTCCGTAGCTCTTTTGGCCAGCCAGCGGTAACAATTGTTCACCGTATCCGGATCGGTTAAATGTCCCCAGACAAAGCCCAGTGAATCCATGCCTTCCTGTACCTTGAACCAGGTGCTGTCCAGCGGTATGGGCGGGGCAATGCTGGTGGTGGCGGTCAACACCTGTCCATCGGGGATAACCACCCGCAGGGCATAGGTTTTACCAATTTCCCCTTTCAGGTGGAGGGCCTTATAATACAAGTATGGAAACCGGAACGGGTCGATGATGAGGGGAAGCGTATCGGTCTGCAGGCCGTCGGATACGGTTACCAGGGCGTTGGAGATGACGAGTTTCTGGAGGGAGGAGGAATCGATGGGGTTAAAAAATCCGTCGCTTTTGGTTACCACGACCCAGGGAAACTGCCCGTCTTCGATATAACCTTCCACCACGATTTGCGGCTGGGAATCGGGAAGGCTGACGGTGATATTCTTTTCACAGGCCATGAAGAGCGAAATCAGCAGGCCGGCAGAGAAAAGGATTGCGGCCTTTCTCAAACGTGAGGCGGTATATTTTTTCAACTGCAGGATCATGATCAGAATTTAAAATTATAGGTGACGGAAGGCAGAATCGGGAACAGCGAAACCTGCCTGGCCTGGAGGGAGAAGGTGCCGCTGGTGGCCGAACCTTCCGAATCGAAATAAATGAAATAGGGATTGGCCCTGTTATATACGTTAAAGATGCTGAAGGTGTAGCTGGACTCAAATTTTTTTGTTTTCTTCCTCAGGTAGGTGGCCGAAATATCAAGACGGTGATAAGCAGCCATCCGGAAGTCATTGCGTTTGCCATACTCGTAATAAATCTGTCCGTTGGAAAACACATACCGTTGCGAAGGCAGGGTAAGGGCATTTCCAGTACCATAAACGAAAACAGCCCCCAGGTTCCAGCGTTTGCCGAGTTCATAGCCAAGTACCAGGGAAATGTCATGCCTGCGGTCGTATTTGGCATAAAACGTCTCACCGTTGTTCAGGTTTTCAAACTGCCGTTCGGTCCAGGCCAGCGTATACCCGATCCAGCCCGTGAGGGCCCCTGTATTTTTTTTAAAGAACAATTCCACGCCATAAGACCAGCCTTTTCCAAATGTAAAATTGTTATCCTGGTTATCCTTGATGTTCTGGTCGGGTTGCGCCCCGTCCTTATATTCCACCTGGTTTTTCATGGTCTTATAGTACACTTCCACGGAAGATTCAAACATGTTATCCCTGAAATTCCTGAAATAACCGGCGGCATACTGGGTGGCGAACTGGGGTTGCACGATGGAGGAACTGGGCACCCAGGTATCCGTTGGCAGGGCGAGTGACGACATGGACACCATGTGAATATACTGGTAGTTCTGGGTATAGGCCGCTTTGACCGAGGATTTGGAATTCAGGGAATACCGGACCGACAAACGGGGTTCCACGTGCTGGTAGGTTTTAACATTTTCACCGGACCTGTAAACAATGGTGTCGGAATTGGCTGACGACCCGATGCTTCCCTCATCCTTAACATAACGGGTAAACGGTCCCACCTGCTGGAAAAAAGTATACCGCAAACCGGCGTTTAATTTCAGTTTTTCGGTGATGTCCCAGTCATCGTTCAGATAAATGGCCCCGTCATGCGCATAGAGTTTGTTGATCCCGCCCAGATCGAAGTCCACCTCACCCGAACGTGCAGAAGCGCTGGTGGGGGTAAACGTATGATATACGTAGTTCACACCGAATTTCACATTGTGCAGGATGGTCGGAAACCAGGTAACATCCGTTTTGGCGTTAAAATCCCGGATACCCGAGAAAAGGCGGAGGTCGAAATCCTGCTGACCGGCTTCAAAGGCAAAATTGTAATCGGTGAAAATAAAAGACGTGTTCATGAACAGCTGGTCGTTGAACAGGTGATTCCAGCGCAGGGAGGCCGTGGCATTACCCCAGGGAATCCTCACCTCGAAACTGGAGGTGGGGCTGCGGTATTTAAACACGTCCCGGCCGAAATAACCGCTCAGGTATAAACGGTCCTTGTCAGACAGGCGGTAATTGATTTTGGTATTCAGGTCATAGAAATAATAACTGTTCCCGTAAACGTCCGAACTTTCCTTAATGAACGGTTTCCGCATGAAAAGATCCACGAAAGTACGCCTGGCCGAAATGATGAACGAACTTGTGTCTTTTTTGATGGGTCCCTGAACCGTCAGCCTGGAAGCAATGAAGCCCAGGCCTCCTTCGGCATGAAAACCTTTGTTGTTACCTTCCTTCATGGTGATGTCGAGGACGGAGGAAAGCCGGCCCCCGTAGTTGGCGGGCATACCGCCCTTGGTGAGGGTCACCGTTTTGATGGCGTCGGAATTAAAAACGGAAAAAAAACCGAACAGGTGGGAGGCATTGTACACCACGGCTTCATCGAGCAGGATGAGGTTCTGGTCGGGCCCTCCCCCGCGCACATAAAAGCCTGAACTTCCTTCCCCGGCGCTCTGTACACCAGGCAACAACTGAATGGCTTTCAGAATGTCCACTTCTCCAAGGAAGGCCGGCAATTTTTTAATCTGCTCGATATCCAGGCTCACCTTGCCCATTTCGGTTTTATCCAGGTTGCTGGTGGGCTTCTCCCCTTCGATCACCACTTCCTGGGTGAGGATGGCTTTCAGTTTCAGTTCGATATTGATGCGCAAATCCTTGTCCAGGGTAATGGGGATGGATTGTTCTTCATAACCGATAAAGGAAATCATCAGCGTATAAGATCCCTGGTCAATGGTCAGGGAATAAAAACCGTATTGATTGGTGGTGATGCCGTACTTCAGGTTTTCCTTCATATATACGCTGGTACCGATGAGCAGTTCGCCGGAGGAAGCGTCCTTCACGTAACCGCTGATGGTATATTTTTGCTGGGCCAGGGCCCGGAAAGAACCCGGCAGCATGAAGACAAAACACAGCAGGAGGAAGTTTCCAATAAACAGGAACAGACGGTTGATCATAGACTTTTCAGGCCCTTAAAACAGGATGCGGTTTCAATTTTAAAACCCAATATTAGACAATTTATTTGATATTATTATTCCTTCCTCCGGTCAGGGAAATAATCCAAAACGGACGTCTCCGGGACAACGATACCGGGAGGATGACCGGCCTTTGGCAAACCGTTCAGGTCGTAATATTGTTTTCATGCATCCGGCATTTTTTCTGAAATTATTGCTGGCTTAATTCACGGGTGTGTGGCTGAAAAAAGAATCCCGGCTCCAAATCACCCATCGGGTGCTGCTGCCGCCTGCCCATTCTCAATCACCAGGCTCCTGCATCATGGATCGCAGAGCGGATGACCGGACCAATAAAAAAATGCCTACTTTAGCCCGGCGATGAACGAAACGATCCTGTGGCTCTCTTTACCATCTACCATTTAACACGGTACACTTATTCGGCACCCGTCAGGGAAAGCGCCAACCAGCTGAAACTTTATGCCATCCAGGATGCCACGCAGCGGATCCGGGAACATACGCTTCAAATCACCCATGATCCCCAGGTGGAAACCTGCCTGGATTTCTGGGGCAATAAAACAGGCGTATTCACCATCACCCGGTATCACCAGGAATTGAAGATCGCATCTTCCCTGGTGGTGGAAACTTTTTCGGCTGACCTGGCCGAATCCGAACTGGAACCGGAACATCATTGGGAACAGTTGATGGAATTCAGGCCCCGAATCGATTTTTTCGATTTTTTGTTTCTTGAACAGTTCAACTGCAGGCCGCAGCTCCTGGATTTCATCCAAAGCCTGGAACACCCCCGGCATTTCCCGCTGGAAATCATCAACCGGATGAATCAATGGATTTATACCGAATTCCGGTATATCAAAGGCATCACCACCATCGACACCACGCTGGATGAGATCTGGAAGCTGCAAGCCGGAGTTTGCCAGGATTTTGCTCACCTGCTGCTGGCCATGTTGCGGCTGATCAACATTCCTGCCCGTTACGTCAGCGGTTATATCTGCCCCAACAAAAACGGCATGCGGGGCGAAGGGGCTACCCATGCCTGGGTGGAGGCCTGCCTGCCTTTTCACGGCTGGATTGGCATTGATCCCACCAACAACTGCCTGGTCACCGACGGTCACGTGAAACTTGCCGTGGGCCGCAATTTTGCCGACTGCACACCGGTGAAAGGATTTTTCAAGGGTGATGCCGAACAAGTGATGGAGGTGGCCGTGTCGGTCGCTTATGATGCGATTGCCGGAAATACCGGTATATTTGATAACATGGATATGCAATTGGCGCAAACCGCCGCCAGGCCGGAACACAGAAAAAAAGAACAGGCCGCCTCCCAGCAATAACGAAACTCAAAACAGGGAAAGGTGAAAAGGAAAACGCCTGCTAAACAGGATAAGGGAAATGGGAAAAACCTTCCTCCGCGGAAGAAGGCGTTTTCCAATGCATTTTTTTTGCTGCTTTCCTGCATCTTCATGGTACCCCTGGTTTTTCTCTTATTTGCTCCCTGTCTGCAAAACGGGTTCAGCAACTGGGATGATCCCACCTATATCGAGAACAATCCCCTGATCAAGGAATTTACCGCGGCGAACGTCAAGCGGATTTTCACGGAGATCTATTTTTCCAATTACCAGCCCCTGCATATTTTCTCCTACCTGGTGGAGTACCAGTTTTTCAAACTGAATGCCTGGGGGTATCACCTGGTGAGCATGCTGATGCATGCCGGCGTTACGGTCATGGTGATGTGGCTGGCTTTGCTGCTTTTTGAACGGCGTTTTATTGCGTTGGTGACGGGAATTTTATTTGCAGTTCATCCCATGCATGTGGAATCGGTGGCCTGGGCTGCGGAGCGCAAAGACCTGCTGTACTCCTTTTTCTTTTTTGCTTCCCTGGTGGCCTACCTGTATTACCTGAAAAACACGGCCAATAAACTGAATTACCTGGTTTGCTTCCTGTTGTTTGTGTTGTCCATCTTTTCAAAGGCCATGGCCGCTTCCCTGCCTCCGGTGTTAATACTGATTGATTTTTACAGGCAGCGTAAATTCACCGGGAGGGTGCTGCTTGAAAAACTGCCGTTTTTTATCCTGGCTTTTATCCTGGGGGCCATTTCCGTGTATGCATCGGGCCGGGATAATTCGATTAACGACAGCCGGGTTTATACGTTTTTCGACCGCATCATCCTGGCTCATGCCAACCTGTTGCTATACCAGTTCAAGCTGCTGGCGCCCCTTAACCTCTGTTCCTATTATCCTTACCCGGAAAAGGTGAACGGCATGCTGCCCTGGTTTTATTTCCTGGCTCCGGTAGGGGTGGCGGTTTTGCTGCTGGCCGTGTTTTATTCGCTCCGTAAAAACAGGACGGTGTTTTTTTGTTTTTCGTTTTTTGTGATCACGGTTTTCCTGGTGTTGCAACTCCTGCCGGTAGGCCCCAATGTCTTTGCAGAACGTTACAGTTACATTCCTTCAGCCGCCTTTTTTATGTTCCTGGGCTGGGCACTGCATGGTTTCATCACCAGAAATAAACAAAAGAAAAGCATGGTTTACCTGGTATACATAAGCCTTGCCTGTTATGGAACAGCACTGGGCATGCTGACCCCGGAACGCTGTAAAATCTGGAAGGACCCGGATACATTCTGGTCGGATGTGATTAAAAAATTTGACAACGTCCCCATTGCCTATAACAACAGGGGCCATTTTTATAATAAGAGCGGCAGGAAACAGGAGGCGCTGGCTGATTTCAACAAGGCCCTGTCCCTGAACGAAAACTACGATATGGCCCACTTCAACCGGGGCAGCCTGATGGGTGAAATGGGCAGGTTTCCGGAAGCCCTTGCTGACCTGAATGCCGCCATCGCCCTGAACCGGAATCTGCCGGAAGCCTATAAAATGCGGGGCCAGGCTTTTGCGGTTACGGGCAAACCCGATTCGGCCATGTACGATTTTAAAAGAGCCCTGGAACTTCAGCCCGATTTTGCCGAGGTTTATTTTAACATGGGGATATTTTATTTCAATGCCGGCCGGCGGGAAGAGGCTTGTGTGAACTTTAAAAAAGCCTATGAACTTCGTTTTGAAAAGGCCCGGGAGATGGTGGAAAAGTATTGTCTATAAGGTAATTGCTAGAATGAAACTCCT
>CAYWHE010000182.1:0-8572 GCA_964458125.1 uncultured Flavobacteriaceae bacterium
CTCGGTATGAGCCAGGCGGAAACGGAAAAATGGAGCTGGCGCGGAACACGCGAAGGAGAAAAACTGAGGATTAAGTCACCCGAAGGCTGGACGGTTTTTGGAGCTATCTGGTCCGATAATTCAAGCGGTTTTACTGCACTGGCCGGTGGATGCAGACTGCCAAACGGCACCTGGGCAGATCCCGGTCTGTTTTCAACCGGTTTCTGGTGGTGTGATTCCGAATACGATGATGCAGACGCCATGTACCGTTACCTGGACTATAAAAACACAGGCGTTTTCAGATCTCATACGGCCAGGACTTACGGACTCAGCGTTCGTTGCGTCAGGGACAAATAATCCCATTAATTTTCATCGGGCATGCTTTGGGTTCATGCCCGCGCGGTCACACTTTTGATTTAAACCAGTAAAGCCCGCCGGCATTCGGGACTTGCCGCTATTTAATCTTTGGCCACCGGAAGGTTGATCAGCGCAGGTTAAAACGGCGTTGTTGGGATGAAAAATTCCGGTTATTTTTTCATGCCCTTCCGGTACTGCGATCAGAACGGCATGAAGGGCCTGCGGCTATTTTTCAACATTACCGGAATGTTATAAAAGGGCTATTTTTTTCAGTCAAAAACTACCCTTTAAATAACGATTTCATAGGCTTAAGTTTCCCTTTAGATAAAGGAACGAAGGCATCTTTGCAGCGCTTATCAATAGTGATAAGAAAAAAAAATACAAAAATGAAAAACAAAAAAATTTCAAAAATCTTCGCTTATGCAGTCCTTGCATTTGCGTCTGTCTCCCACGGATTTGCACAGACAAATCTGGGAGCTGAATGCGGATGTCCCACCCCGGTGTCATCCCGCCCGACAGTTTTATTGTCAACGCTGGCCACCAATGGCGGTGCCGGCGATGGCGAGCTGATTGCCAACAATGTTATCCTGGATTGCTCCAAAACATGGATCCTGGATAAGAAAATTTACGTGGCCCCCGGTAAAACGCTGACCATCCTCCCGGGCACTGTAATCAAGGGAAGAGAGTACGTTGGTCAACCGGCCAATGCCACGGCCCTTTGTGTGGAAGTCGGCGGAAAAATATTGGCCTCCGGTTCCGAAGATTGTCAAATCGTTTTTACGGCTGAAGCGGATAACCTGGACGGCACCTATCCGATTTCAAATCAGGGTAAATGGGGAGGCGTGTTGGTGGCTGGTAAAGCGACTAATAACTTAACCCTTGCCGCTAATGGTCCTTTCACGGCGGGTTCCGGTAACGGAAAACTTTGCGTGGCTGATGGCCTTGGAACCTTTGAAGGATTTGCTTCCTCCAATACAAAGGATCAGTTTGGCGTAAACCTCACCGGCGGCGGCGTATTTGACGACGATGACAATTCAGGTATCCTGAAATACGTCTCCATCCGTCATGCCGGCGCCATACTGACGGTAGGCGGTGAAATTAACGGGCTGACGCTAGGTTCGGTTGGTCGCGGAACCACCATCGAAAACATCGAAATCATTTCCTGTGCCGATGACGGTATTGAATTTTTCGGTGGTACGGTAAATGTAAAATACTGCAGCATGTTGTTTGGAAATGATGACAATTTCGACTGGGATGACGGCTGGAAAGGAAAATCACAGTTTCTCTTCATTTTACAAAATCAGGCAGGACAAGGTAGCCCGGATAATGACAACGGTTTTGAGTGCGATGCCGATGATCAGAAATCAAATTTATTGCCCCGCTCCCATCCCGTCATTTATAATGCCACCATTATCGGAAACGGAAAAACCACCCTTACCAGCGATAACAGCGCTTTAGCAGGTATCAACGCCAAAGAGCTTACGGAAGGTGAAATTTATAATTCGGTGATTGCCAATTTTAAATCCGGATTTAACATGACCAAAGCACTCGGAACAAGAACCGGAACCAGCGAAGCTTACCACAACTGGTCGGTGGCAAACGGAAACGGAAGCCAGAGCTTAAAAGTAAAGTGCAACACTTTTGTCGGTAATGTGGATGCCTTAACCGTCGACAAACTTGCTGCCAATGTGCTGGCCGCTGACAATACCCAGTTTACAACCACTGATCTGAACAATGTGGTGGCAACCATCCCCGGTTTCGATTATGGTTTAATTATCAACGGAACGACGAATGTCACCACGCACCAGGTTGATGCTGTTCCAAATCCTGCCTTATCCACCACCGGCTGCCCGGCTACACCGGTAGACGGATTTTTCGTACCTGCCGCTTACCGTGGCGCATTTGCCTCAACCGGCCAGAACTGGTTATCCAACTGGACGTATGCCGCCGTACTGGCAACCGTAAACGGATTACAACCCTGCCCGACGGATATTAACGGTGACGGTGTAACCAACAACGTTGACTTCCTGCAGTTACTTGGTCAGTTTAACCAAACCTGCGATTAAGCAATTAAACCCTCGAAAGAAGCTAACCATAAAACATATGAAAAAATTAATTTTTGGAATCGGACTGGTCGTGGCAGGTTTTTATGCCAGGGCCCAAAACGGACTTGAAAATGTGGTGGTGGAAAAATACTACGTTTCCAACGCAGCAGATTCATCAGGCAGCGCCGGTGACCTCCCGGTCGGATCGGTAACCTACCGTTTATACGCAGATATGCTTCCCGGATACAACTTCCAGGCGCTGTATGGCACAGGTACTCACACCTTGTTGATCAGCAGCAGCACGGCATTCTTCAACAACTCGGATTACGGCGGAACCACACCGTCCATCAGCGCCACCAACGTTCGTAAAAATTCGGCCCTGATTGATTCGTATTTCTCCGTTGGCGGAGCGGCAACCGGAAAGGCGGGTGTGCTGAAATCGGAAGATACCGACGGTTCACCCGGAAATGCGCAGAATATTCTGCAGAATAATGACCCTTCCGCTTCAGGACCCATCAATATCGGAACTACAGCGAGTTTGGCCGCCAATGACGGAATGATTCCGGGATCTCCGCTTGCAGTCACGTTTGTGGGAATCAACAATACCGGAAATGGCGACCTGGGCGTTTTTGACGGAACCAGCCTGGTGGGCGGATTGTTCACGACCTCCAACGGTTCGGTTGCCGCGCTCGGCGGTGCTACCGGCCCGACTGCTGCCAACCGGGTATTGATCGGACAATTTACCACAACGGGAATTTTCCATTTTGAACTGAATATTCAAATCGGAACACCCGGCGGAGGCGTTCAAAATTTTGTGGCAGCCAACCCGACAGGAGCTGAAATTACGGCTTCCTTCCTGACCGGTACTTATGGCGTTCCAAACATACCTCCCACGGTCAGCATTACGGCGCCCCTGAACAATGCCACCTATTTAACAGGTGCAACGGTGGCAATTTCTGCCGCTGCGGCAGATGCCGACGGAACGGTTGACTCGGTTCAATTCTATGTGGATGGAGTGAAAACCGGTACGGTTACCGCAGGCCCGGTTTATAACATCAACTGGACCGCAGTTGTCGGATCACATATCCTGACAGCCAAAGCCTATGATGACAACATGGCCGTTACCACTTCCGCGCCTGTTGTTGTAATTGTCGGAAATGTGGTACCCCCGTCAGTCAGCATCACCTCTCCTGCCAACGGTTCCACCTTTACATTGGGAAATACCGTGAATATTCAGGCAACAGCCGCCGATCTGGACGGCAACGTGGATTCCGTGGAATTCTTTGTTGACGGAAGCAAAATCGGTACCGACGTGTCCGGTCCTGGTCCTTATACCTTCAGCTGGCCGGCCAGCGTTGGTGTGCACAGCCTGACGGCAAAAGCATCAGACAATGATCATGCAACCACAACCTCTGCCGCCGTTTCCATCACGGTATTTGATTCCAGCAGCGCCTATGTGCTGTTGACCTCACAAAACCCCTGTGCCAACGGCGGGACGTTCTGTCTCCCGTTAACGGCCATTGTGCCGGTGGATAATGTTATCGGTTATGATGTGGTGCTTCAGTATAACAAAGTAAAGGTTGCTCCTACGGGAGTGATCGTGGTGAGCAATGATCTGGTGAATCCCTACTACACCTCAACTATTAACAGCATTGATACCGCCGGCGGCCTGATGAATATTTCCGTATTCTTCAACGGCTCTGCACCGGCCAATACCGAATTTAACGGAACGGGCGAAGTTTTCTGTGTGGAGTTTGCAAAGACGCTTAACTTCCAGCCTGTTGATACGGCGGTATTTTCGATTTCAAATTTACAGGAAAGCTATTATACCGGCGTATTGCCAAAAGTCGTTAGTCCCGGCAATTACATCACGTATCAGCAAACGGCTTATAACAGCAGTCTGAAATTCTGGCTGGATAACAGTCCGGTAAAATATGATATCGGTAACCCGGCGTCCTACCTGATCACGAATATTTTTGGAAATGATTCCAGCTGCTCCAATCAATCGCTTGCCGCTGTACAACCTGACCTGAACGGTAACTTCAGTTACGATGTAACCAACGGACCTGCTGTTAATATTCAGAAGGATATATTGGGAACCACCAGTGTTCAGCCTGTCGTTAACGGATTCGATGCCTACCTGACCAAGCGCGTACTGATTAATGATATGACGTTTATTCCTTCCGTTTACCAGGCTATCGCCATGGATGTGAACACGGACGGAGTTATCAGCGCCGGGGATCTTTCCCAGATCAACCAGCGCACGGTATTGATAATTGGGGAGTACCGCCAGGATTGGAACTACAACGGCGCCGGTGTTTCAAACGGACAGCCTTCCAAAGACTGGTTGTTTATCGATGGCAATACCCTTAACTCAGACCCTGCTTACCTGATTTCCTCAACCTTTCCTTCCAATGATGGCATCGGTTATTCAAAGGCCAAAGTTCCACAAGTACCTTTCTGTTTACCGGTTCCGATTTATAACCAGACTACCTGCCGTGTAATCGGTGCCGATACTTACAAAGGCATCCTGCTGGGTGACGTGAATGGAAACTATGCCACCGTTGTTCCCAACAACCTCTTCAGATCCGGTTCGACCGAACGTCTTGTATTTGACCTGACCAGGGCCACTGTAAACGGTTCTTATGTTGATGTTCCGGTATCAGTATGGTCCAGCCAGCCGGTTAACGCTTTGGATTTTGCCATGAATTTCAATGAGTCTAACCTGTCGTATAACAGCATCCTGGATCATACCAATTACATGGAGTCATTGTCCAACTTCAGTATAAGCGACCATATCCTGCGGTTTACTTCCTACAGTCTGAAAAACTATGATCTGAGCGTTGCTCCCCTGTCCGTTCGTTTCATAGCCAAAGGAGGCCGGATCAATAAATCTGATCTGTATACCACCGAAGGATTCATCAATGGTGAGCGTGCAGGTGTCGAGATTATAGGAGCAGGTGATGCTTCAGATGCCAGCATAGCCGTTTATCCGAATCCCGCTAATGGTATACTAAATGTGGTTTCTACCGAAGATGCCCGTATCCTGTTGCTGGACCTGAATGGAAAAGCAGTGATGAGCGAACTTTCAGTGAATGCGAATCAGCGCCGGGAGATCAACACAACGGATCTGGCAGCCGGTGTTTACATGCTGAAAATAGCAAACGATAACTTTATTTCGATGAAAAAAATTGTGATTAAAAAGTAAGTTAGTTTTTAAAAAGCCCCGGTGATGAACCGGGGCTTTTTTGTTTTGCCGGTGATGAGATGCGGCGGCTGAAATGGAAGGAAATCAGGTGAGGAGAACTGAAATTTTCAATTTTAAATGGAAGGAGCAGGTTTAGGCAATTGTCCAGATTAAAAATAACTAAACTAACGATAATATTCCGGTAATACGCGATGAAAACCATTGAGCTAAATTGTCCTTTTTAAAACGAAAAATGAAACGAACTGCACGGCCCTGGTTATTTTCATTCCTGTTGGTTTTCGGAATACAAGTTTCAAGGGCACAAATTAATCCAAATGCCTGCTGGAAATGCATTCCGGTAAGCATCACGGTACAACCTGTAAGCCCGGCCAGCAGCTGTGTTGGCAACGGCAACGTAACCTTTCATGTTGGGGTCAGCGGCACAGGACCGTTTACCTATCAATGGCAGGAAAACATGGTTAATCTGACCGACACCGGTTGTTACGGCGGGACCCAGACAGCCACCCTGACCATCCTGAATCCTCCAGCTTCTATCCATGGAAAGTTCTACCGTTGCCTGATCAATAACTGCAAGGGAAAAATGGCCATTACCAATAACTCAGCCATGCTTACCCTGGGTTTTCTGCCTTCCGATTTTAACCAGGACGGATTAACGGATATACTTGACTTTGGATTGTTCCTTCAAAAGTTCAATACCAGCTGTATAAACTGCCCGGAGGACATCAACCAGGACGGGATAATCAATATTGATGACTTCCTGGTTTTTCTGGCCCGCTTCGGAATGAGCTGCCTGTAAATTCCTCCGGTCGTTCCTCCAAGGGTGTTGCTAACAGAAATGTAATAAACCCGTAAGCATTTGTTGACACGCGGCATTTAAAATAGTAAGAAATTAGCCTATTCAAAACACGGAGAAATATGAAAAAAGGAATTTGGATATGGATTGCAATGGTAATCTGGACGGCAGCAATTGCAGGGAATCCCGACAAAGTGCGGAAACATTCCTGCACCAGTGGCACACCGGCAAAAGGCGGCCCGGAGGTGTTGACCACTATCGATGTCAGCGACACCGTTGTGTTTGATATTTCCAAAGCGACCACCATCGGAAATATAACCCGGTTCCCGGTGTATTTTATTTCGGATGACAGCATTTTTTCTCTGGATTTTTCCTTTAAATATAACCAGCTTGATTTTACGTATGATTCCATCATCGACCTGACTACCTATATGCAATCGCTGGCCTATTATAATCCTGTTGATTCCACGGTGAGGTATACCTCTTTCAGTTTGCAGCAAATTCCGAATTTCCTGCACCTGGTCAGTGTCCGGTTCAGTGTTCAAAACAAGCCGTTATGCAGTCCGGATCTGAACACGGTGATCGCTTACCTGAACGGTGATGTTTGTTCCGTTAAAATTGTTGAATGTGTTACTACCGGAATTCCGTCACCGGTTCCCGGGGAACCGCAGGTCATCGTATTTTCTAATCATTCATCAGGAATACTCAGCGTACAGTCAGGAGAAAATTCGCAAATGAAATTGTTGACCCTGAACGGGGGACAAACAGTTTTGGAAGGCCGGATCCATGAAAACGAAAAAAATGAATTTAACATTGGCCGGCTGGCCGGCGGAATTTATATGATGCAGGTATACAATGACCGTTTCCGGACCGTCAAACGAATCTTCATCAGTAACCATTGATGATTCTCCGGCCGGGGTTTAGCGAAACCGGCATGGGTTGATTACGGATATGCTGTCTGCCTGATTTATTCAGTCTGGGTTGTATGATGCCCGTAAGCATTAACCACAACCTGCCTGATGCCACGCTGATAATTGACCGGACCTTATAAACCGGTATATTTCTGATGGAAGAAAATTTTTCCGGATACTGCATGCAGGTTTGGATGCAGCATTGGTCTTTCCCAGAATACGGGTGAAAAATAGTTTGCGAGATGCTCCGCCGTTTTCAGCCGGGCCATTTGATCTTCCGGTCATTTACCGGCCTTCTGGAGTATTGCCCGCAGGACAGAAAAGACAGCTTACTGAATGCAAAGCCTTATGCCGTCTGGGTTTTATATTTTCCCTTGCTCTTCCGGATGTTCACGGCCACCACTTTGTATTCGGGGCACATGGCTTCGGAGTCGCGCTCGCTGCTGGTGATGATGTTCAGGAGCACTTCCGGAAAATGAAAGGTCGTACTCAGCACACCGGGCCTTACCTCATCGGTGATACGGGCCCTGATATCCACCTTGCCCCGTGCCGATTCCACACAGACCATATCCCCTTCAATGATCTTGTTTTTACGTGCATCTTCGGGATGAATCAGCAGCACATCCTCTGTCAGGATTTTCACATTGCCCGTTCTCCTGGTCATTGTTCCGGCATTATAATGCTCCAGTTCCCTGTTAGTGGTAATGATGTAGGGATATTCTTTTCCGTGTCTGGTAATTTCTTCCGTTTCTTTCCAGTCGAAATAATGAAAGAGCCCTTTCCCTCTTTTAAAGGAATCCACGTGCAGGATTTCCGTATCGGTGCCATCGGGAAGTACGGGCCATTGTTTGCCATTATCACCGAGTTCATTCCATTTTACGCCTGCAAAAAACGGGACGATGCCTGAAATTTCTTTCAGGAGGGTATCCGGATTATAATCAGGTTGGGTGAATCCCATCCGGTTCATAATGTCCACCACAATCTGTCCGTCTGATTTCGTTCCCTCCAATGGTTCCACCACTTTCTGCACGCGCTGTATCCTGCGTTCACCGTTGGTATAGGTGCCGCTCTTCTCCAGGAAGGAAGCCCCGGGCAGGATGACGTGGGCATAGTTGGCCGTTTCAGTCATGAAAAGTTCCTGCACGACTAAAAGTTCCAGGTTTTTCATAGCTTCCACAACATGGTTGGTATTGGGATCGGTCTGAACCAGATCTTCCCCGATAAGCCACATAGCCTTCAGTTTACCGGCAATGGCTGCGTCGTACATCTCGGGGATCTT
>CAYWHE010000183.1:0-8569 GCA_964458125.1 uncultured Flavobacteriaceae bacterium
AAACCCCGAAGGGGTGACAGGATTGTAACCCCGAAGGGGTGACATAACAAAAAGAACCGGGATGAACGGTTACCCCTTCAGCGCTTCGGCTCCTCCCACGATCTCGAGGATCTCGTTGGTGATGGCCGCCTGGCGCGCTTTGTTGTAGGAAAGTTTCAGGGCCTTGATCAGTTCACCGGCATTGTCGGTAGCCTTGTTCATGGACGTCATACGGGCGCCATGTTCGCTGGCGTGCGAATCGAGCAACGCTTTATAAAGCTGAATCTTGATGGCTTTCGGGATCAGATCCAAGACGATCTCCTCCTTGCCGGGTTCGAAAATATAATCGTTCACCATCTTTGTTTTGACGGCCTGTTTGGGCGGTTCAATGGGCAGCACCGTTTCCGTCATGAGATGCTGAACAGCTGCATTCTTAAACTGGTTGTACACCACCACCACCTGGTCCCAGGCGCCGGAGGCAAATTCCTTCATGATGCCTTCGGCAATGGGGGATACATTGGCAAAATTTAACCTGCCGAATATGTCGTTATGCTGGCTTAAAAATAATTTCGGGTTCTTACCGAAGAAATCACTGGCTTTTTTTCCGATGCACATGATCTTCACCTGCCCATTCTGGCTTTGCTGCCTGTATTGGTTATTGATCAGGCGGTTAACCGTACGGATGACGTTGGCGTTAAACGCCCCGCATAATCCCCGGTTGGACGTTACGGCAATGATCAGCACTTTTTGTACCGGACGTATCTTCGTATAGGCACCGCCCGCGGAACTGTCGATACTGGACGCAAGGTTCTCCAGGATATCACGCAATTTAGCCGCATACGGCCGCATCTGTAAAATAGCATCCTGGGCCCTCCTCAGCTTGGCAGCCGACACCATCTTCATCGCCTTGGTGATCTGCTGCGTAGAATTCACAGAGGCGATGCGTATCCTTACTTCTTTTAAATTGGCCATGTCCCTTCAGTCGGAATAATTCGTGAGGCTGTTCTTATTTATATTTCGGCGTGAGGTCCCTGGCTACTTTCTCCAGTTCATTGGTCAGCTCATCGGAAAACTGTCCTTTGGCAAAGGCATCCAGCACATGTTTATGTTTGGTCTCCATGATGTTGAGGAAGTCTGTTTCAAAATCACGCACCCGTTTCACGGAAACCTCGCGCAACAGGTTTTTCGTTCCGCAGTAGATAATGGCAATCTGCTGATCCACGCGCAAAGGAGAATACTGCCCCTGCTTCAGGATTTCCACGTTACGGGAGCCCTTATCCAGCGTGGCTTTGGTGGCGGCGTCGAGATCGGAACCGAATTTGGAAAAGGCTTCCAGTTCGCGGTACTGGGCCTGGTCAAGCTTTAAGGTACCGGCCACTTTTTTCATGGATTTGATCTGGGCGTTTCCTCCCACGCGGGATACGGAGATACCCACGTTGATGGCGGGACGCACGCCGGAGTTGAACAGGTTGGCTTCAAGGAAAATCTGTCCGTCGGTAATCGAAATAACATTGGTGGGAATATAGGCCGAAACGTCACCGGCCTGGGTTTCAATAATGGGAAGGGCCGTTAGTGAACCACCGCCTTTCACCCTTGAACGGATGGACTCCGGCAGGTCGTTCATCTGGGAAGCAATCTGATCGGAGTTGATGATCTTGGCCGCACGTTCCAGCAAACGGGAGTGCAGGTAAAACACATCACCGGGATAGGCTTCACGGCCGGGGGGCCTTCTCAGCAGCAGGGAAACCTCGCGGTAAGCGACAGCCTGTTTGGATAAATCGTCATAGATGATCAGCGCCGGACGGCCCGTATCGCGGAAAAACTCCCCGATGGAGGCGCCGGCAAGCGGTGCGAAAAACTGCATCGGGGCAGGATCCGAAGCGGTGGCCGATACGATAACCGTATAGGCCATGGCTCCGTTTTCTTCCAGCGTCTTCACAATATTCGCAACCGTAGATCCCTTCTGACCTATGGCCACGTAAATACAAAAAACGGGTTGCCCCTTTTCGTAAAATTCCTTCTGGTTAATGATGGTATCGATGGCCACCGCCGTCTTGCCGGTCTGACGGTCACCGATGATCAGCTCCCGCTGACCGCGGCCTATGGGGATCATGGCGTCAATGGCCTTGATGCCCGTCTGCAGGGGTTCGTTTACGGGCTGACGGTATATAACGCCGGGCGCTTTGCGTTCCAGCGGCATTTCATAAACATCGCCCCTGATGGGACCCTTTCCGTCAATCGGTGCGCCCAGGGTATCCACTACGCGGCCGAGCATGCCTTCCCCCACATTGATGGAAGCGATTTTACCGGTACGTTTGGCGACATCGCCTTCGCGTATATCATTGGAACTTCCAAGCAATACGACTCCCACGTTGTCCTCCTCGAGGTTCAGCACGATGCCCCGCAGCCCGCTTTCAAACTCAATCAGCTCTCCCGACTGCACTTTTGAAAGGCCGTATATGCGGGCGATTCCGTCACCCACCTGCAGCACGGTACCAACCTGCTCCAGTTCGGTGGCTGTTTTAAAGCCCGCCAGTTGTTGTCTTAATATCGCGGATACTTCATCCGGTCTCACTTCTGCCATGATTGTCTGGGTATAAGGGTGTTATTGAATAAATTTTTTCAGTACGGGTTAATAGTCTTTTACATACAGGTTGGCTTTGAAATCCTTGCGCAGCGATTTAAGTTTCCTGGCCACCGAGGCATCCACCTGTTCATCACCGTAACGCAGTACAAACCCGCCGATGAGGTCGGTCTTCACGTTTTCGATCAGTTCCACCTGCAGCCCCGAATTCATTTTCATCAGAGCCATGATGTCCGCCCTCAGCATGTCGTCCAGGGGAGCGGCCGTGGTGATGTAGGCCGTGGAGATGCCCTTGCTTGTTTTGTAAATGGAAATATATTCGGCGGCAATCTGTTCGATGTAAAACTCCCTTCGTTTACGGGTAATGATATCCAGGAAGGCGGCCGTTACGGCATCAATCTTTCCGCCGAAAACGGCTTTGATGATTGCATCCTTTTTGTCGGTGTTGATAATGGGGCTGCGGAAAACCAGGGCCAAACCGGGATTGTTTTTGCAGCTGCCCGCGATCAGTTTCATGTCTTCGAAAATCCTGTCCTGGATGTTGCGCTCCATGGCCAGCCCGAGCAGGGACTTGGCGTATCGGTGGGCGACTTTGGTTTCAATCATGGTTCCCGGCGGTTAACGGTAATGCAGGTGGTTAGGATCAGTTTAATTTCACATCCTTGAGCAGATCGGCCATCAGGGCCTTTTGTTTGTCATCACCTGACAAATGCTGGCGGATCACTTTTTCCGCTATTTCAATGGACAACACGGCCACCTGGTTTTTCAGTTCGGTGATGGCGGCCATTTTTTCATTGTGGATATTCTCCCTCGCAATCTTGGTGAGCCTGTCAGCCTCAATGGTGGCCCTGGTTTTGGCCTCGTTAATGATGGCTTCCCGGGTCTCCCGGGCTTCCTTGAGCATGATGTCCCGGTCGTTGCGCGCCTCCATCAGGATGCGTTCATTGTCCGATTTCAGGTTGGCCATTTCCTGTTTGGCCCGCTGTGCGGCATCCAGCGCATCCTGTATGGATGTTTCACGCTCTTTCAGCATGTCCAGAATCGGTTTCCAGGCGTATTTCTTCAGCAGAAAGAAAACTATTCCGAAGGAAACCACCATCCAGAATACTAGTCCTATGGCAGGTGTTACTAATTCCATGGTTTATTAAATTGGTATTGAACAATTGTTATTTTAATCAGGTCCTGCCTCCCAACCAATCGTTGCTGAAGCAGGACCTGTGTACCGTTGATTACAGGCCTACGATAAAGCCGAGCGCCACAGCACCCAGCGCAACACCTTCTACAAGGGCCGCGGCCAGAATCATGTTTGATACGATGTCGCCCTTTGCTTCGGGCTGACGGGCAATGGACTCCAACGCACTGCCGCCGATACGACCGATACCAACACCTGCACCTAATGCAGCGATACCGGCGCCGATAACGGCACCTGCCTTTGCGATTTCCATGTCTGCTAATAACATTCCTAACATGTTTTGTTTATTTAATAATAGTGTTCTTCGTCTTTTCACTTTTCCAATTACTGATGACGAAGTTCTCAGCAATTGTATGAAGGTCTGACCATGAAGTACGCGCCTCGCTTGACTTCATGGTCAGTGGTGAGCTTCCGCATGCGGGTCATCCGCTGTCGCCATACCGAAATAGATGGCGGAGAGGAAGGTGAATACGTATGCCTGTAATAACCCGACGAGCAGTTCGAGGCAGTTGATGAAGACGGTGAACAGCAGGGCCGGGATGGCCGTGATGTAACCGGTGGTGGCTGAGTTTTCCCCGAAGATGAAAATCAGGCAGAAGAATACCAGCAGCACGATGTGACCGGCTGTGATGTTGGCGAATAACCGCACCATCAGCACGAATGGCTTGATGAAGATACCCAGCACTTCGATGGGTGTCAGGATAATGAGCACCCATTTGGGCACTCCGGGCATGGCAAAGATGTGTTTCCAGTAATGGGCATTACCGCTTAATACAGTGATGACAAAGGTAAAGCAGGCCAGGGTCAGGGGAACCGCAATGTTGCCGGTCAGGTTCGCCCCGCCCGGAAAGATGGGGATCAGTCCCAGCAGGTTGTTGATCCAGATGAAAAAGAAGATGGTGAGCAGGTAGGGCATGTACCGCTCGTATTTTTTCTCCCCGATGGAGGATCTGGCAATGTCGTCACGGATAAACATAATGATGGGCTCGATCAGGGACTGAATTCCTGACGGGGCTTTACCCTTGTTACGGACATACGCATTGGCAACAGAAATAAACACGACCAGCATGATGGTGATGGACAGCAGCATGGATGCCACGTTCTTGGTGATGGACAGGTCAATGATTCTGGCCGAAGCTTCCTCATCAACGGTACCCGAAGCATCCACTGCCTTAATTTTATTCTTTTCCAGCTTATACCCGTTGTAAACGGCTTCATGGGATAACCGGGAAGAGGAAAAAACCTCCAGTCCCTTATCCGTTTTCAGGATGACGGGCAATGGAATATGGGTATTTCCCCAGAGGTGCCATTCATGGGCATCGCTGATGTGTTCCATGATGAGGTGACCGGCGTTGAACTTTCCTTCATGACCGCCATGACCCTGTAAGCCAGTTGTATCCTGGTGAATAGCGGTGTTTACTGCCGCTGCCCCGGTGATTCCGGAGGTGTCATGACCCTCCTGTGCAAGGCCCGGGAGTTGCTTTCCAAAAAACACCATAAAAACAAATGACAGGTTCAGCCAAAACCTCCTGAAACCATTGATTTTATTAGTCATTTTAACGATTTGACGCTTGTTTTTAAAAATTCGGGTGCAAACTTAGGTAAAAAATCAGGATTAGAAAAATTTAGTCCGGATTTATCGTTAATTTCCTTTCACCCGGAAGCAACCAGGCAGCTTCCGTTGGTGCCACGACCGGGTTTTCCGTTTTGAAAGCTGGTCCTTCCGTCCTTGGGGCCCATCAAGCCGATCATCTCCATAAGCAAGGTTGCTGTTCACGTTTTGTACCGTTCCCGGAACCATAAACCGGTATTGAAAATTTTATGGGAGGTTGAAGCGCCCAAAATTCAATTATTACACCGCTGGTTAATGACCTATTCAGATGTTTTCCTGGAGCATATTGATAATAAAATAACAGGAAGGAAACAGATCCCGTACTCATTCAAATGCCAACTGAAAAAAATGAACAAAAAAGTTACCAGGCGAAGAAACCTGGTTTGCTTCAGACGGTGATTTAAGTTCTTCGCTTGATGGAAGCGATTCCACAGGTTAAAATGTAATTTCTGCCTGGAAGAATGGAGTCAAACGGGTTAATTAAATTAATAATCCACCGCATTCCGTATATTTGATCCAGGTTGGAGATGCAGTATAATGCCATCCTGAGCATCATTCATGGAAACACCCGTCATTATCATCGTCATCGGAATTTTTATTTTCTGGGGACATTACCTGGGCGGCATATTTGAACGAAGGAGTATTCCCGATGTGCTGGGACTCATGTTGCTGGGAATTCTGCTCGGACCGGTTTTGCATCTGGTGGACCCTTCCTCCTTTGGCAAACTGGGTTCCCTGTTCAGCAACCTGGTACTTATTTTTATCCTTTTTGAAAGCGGGACCGATTTAAAAATATCGGAGATTACTGCTTCCATCCGGGAATCGGCTGGAATCACCACGCTGAGTTTCTTCATATCCTGGATGACCACTGTTGCCTTGTGCAGGGTCATCTTTGGCCTGTCGTGGGTCAGTTGCCTGTTTATCGGCGCAGCACTCGGCGGAACATCCTCGGCCGTGGTGGTCGGCCTGGTAAAAAAAATTGCCGTCAAACCCAAAACCGCGACCACGCTCATAATTGAATCTGCCGAATCAGACGTGTTTACGCTGGCCATTCCACTTGGTATTTTAGGCCTCATGTTGACCGGGGAAATGCAAGCCGGCGCTGTGGTTTCCCGTTTTATCTCCTCCTTTGTCCTCGCTTTGGTTATCGGTATCGGCGGCGCATTCCTGTGGTCCTTCATTATCAACAGGATTCCGACGCTGAAAACAACAAGTTTTTCCACACCTGCCTTTTTATTTATTCTTTACGGGGTGACGGAGTACCTCCATTTCAGCGGGCCCTTGACGGCCATATCCTTTGGAATTGCCATTGGCAATCTCCAATACTTTGAACCACGACTCCTGGAAAGCATTATTCCCAATCAGAACATCCTGTTACCGCAGGGGGAAAAAGATTTCTTTAATCAGATTGTCTTTCTCCTTAGAATTTTCTTTTTTGTTTTTATCGGGATAAAAATTCAGATCGACCGGCTGGACTGGATGCTGTGGGGCGCTTTGATCACACTGGCTCTTTTTTCAGTAAGAATAATTTCCGTAAAACTGATTTCCAATCAGGAGACACCGCTGCTGGACAAGGCGGTGATGTCCATTATGATTCCAAAAGGACTGGGCGCCGCGGTGATCGCCACACTCCCCTTACAGGAAGGTCATGCCGACGGCATGATTATCCAGGCCATCTGCTTTTCCATAATTCTGTTCAGCACCCTGTATTGCGTCGGACTGTTTTTCCTGGTGAGGACGGGTGCGGGTCTCCCGTTTTATGCCCTGTTGTTTGGAAAAGACAAGCCTGAACTCCCTGACAAATCAAATTTTGCTCAGCCATCATGAAACTCACCAAATTATTCAACGAATTTTTCAGCAGCGAAAAAGCGGGCGGTATTTTATTGATAAGCTGCACGGCCGTTTCCCTGATAGTCGCAAATTCATTTCTTCAGGACCATTATATACAACTGTGGAATTTTAAAATTGGAGGACATTCTTCCGCTCATTGGATCAATGACGGGCTGATGACCGTTTTCTTTTTACTCATCGGCCTGGAACTGGAGCGGGAAATTTACGCCGGAGAGCTTTCGGATTTAAAAAGCGCCTCACTTCCTGCATTTGCAGCGCTTGGCGGCATGCTGGTTCCCACAGGGCTTTTTTTGCTTTTGAATGCCGGAACACCGACCCGGTCGGGTGCAGGAATTCCAATGGCCACCGACATTGCCTTTGCGCTGGGAATACTTTCCCTCTCAGGCAACCGGGTGCCGGCCACATTAAAAGTTTTACTGGCGGCACTGGCAGTCATCGATGACCTGGGAGCCATCCTGGTTATCGCCCTTTTTTACACCAGTTCACTGGCATTTTCCGATTTGTTTATAGCGCTCGGCATTTTCGGCGTTTTACTTTTATTAAACCGGCTGAAGGTTCACAACCTTGTACCTTATCTCATTGGCGGTTTGGCCATGTGGTATTTTATGATGCATTCCGGGGTCCATCCAACCATTTCGGGAGTCTTACTGGCATTCGCCATTCCATTTGGCGATGGCGGGGAAAAATCACCTTCATACATTTTACAGCATTGGCTTCACTATCCTGTTGCGTTTTTTATTCTGCCCTTGTTTGCCTTGGCGAATACCTGTATTGTATTTGAAAGCGGCTGGCATACAGGTTTAAGTCATTCAAACAGCATTGGAATTATTGCCGGGCTATTGGTTGGTAAGCCCCTTGGAATTTTTCTTTTCAGTTTCATTGCCGTTTCCATTGGACTTTGCTCACTGCCTCAGAACCTGAAATGGAAACAAATCATTGGTGTCGGATTTCTGGGCGGAATCGGCTTTACCATGTCCATATTCATTACGCTGCTGGCCTATGACAATCCGGATCTGATTGTTCAATCGAAAATTGCCGTTTTAATTGCTTCGCTAACCGCCGGAACAACAGGTTTTTTCTGGCTTCGCCTGACCCTGACTGAACAAATTGAAACGGCAGAAACCTGAGTGAACATCACCGCTATAGCCGGGCGTTCATTCCAAGGGGTGATTTCTCCAACCTGCCGGTATCGTTCACCTGATGAAGGGTCAAAAAAAGAAAAACTGTTTTTTCATTTCATCTTCACCATGCGTTTGGTATCCGCATTTTTTCCATCAACAAACAGGCTGTAGGAATAAATACCGCTGTTGATGTTTCCGGCCTCGACTTCCACCTGGCCTTCGCCTTTCTG
>CAYWHE010000184.1:0-8532 GCA_964458125.1 uncultured Flavobacteriaceae bacterium
ACGCCCAAGAAGCCGAATTCGGCCATGCGCAAGGTGGCGCGGGTGCGCCTTACCAACAAGTTTGAGGTGACGGCTTATATCCCGGGAGAGGGGCATAACCTGCAGGAGCACTCCATCGTGCTGATCCGCGGCGGAAGGGTTAAGGATCTTCCCGGTGTTCGTTACCACATCATCCGGGGCGCCCTCGATACTTCCGGTGTGGAAGGTCGTAATCAGCGCCGGAGCAAATACGGAACCAAGAAGCCAAAAGCTGGTGCAGCACCGGCGGCATCCAAAGGAAAAAAATAAATCAATTCATTTAAACAGGAGTCATCCACATGCGTAAGTCGAAGCCAAAAAAGAGAATGTTGTTACCGGATCCGAAATTTAACGATACCCTGGTTACGCGTTTTGTAAACAACCTCATGTACTGCGGCAAAAAAAGCCAGTCGTACGATATTTTTTACAGCGCCCTCGATATCGTAGAAAACAAAACCAAGGAGCCGGGCCTGGATCAATGGAAAAAAGCCCTGGCCAACGTCATGCCCAGCGTGGAGGTGAAGAGCCGACGCGTCGGAGGAGCCACCTTTCAGATTCCCGGCGAGGTTCGCCCCGACCGCAAAACGGCCCTGGGCATCAAATGGATGATCCTCTTTGCGCGTAAACGCAATGAAAAAACCATGGCCGATAAACTGGCCGGGGAAATCATTGCCGCAGCCAAAGGTGAAGGAGCTGCCGTAAAGAAAAAAGACGACACCCACCGGATGGCGGAAGCCAACAAGGCCTTCTCTCACTTCCGCGCAAACTAAACAGGTAAATTAATAAGCATACAAGCATAAGCGACTGCAATTCAAATGGCCACTGACCTACGTTTTACAAGAAATATCGGGATTTCCGCCCACATCGATGCCGGCAAAACGACAACGACTGAGCGTATCCTGTATTACACCGGTATCAACCATAAAATCGGGGAGGTGCATGATGGTGCAGCCACTATGGACTGGATGGTGCAGGAGCAGGAGCGTGGCATTACCATAACTTCTGCCGCCACCACCACTTTCTGGAATTATCCAACAGCGAACGGAAAACCCACCGGGGATACACGGAAATATAAAATGAACATCATCGACACGCCAGGTCACGTTGACTTTACCGTTGAGGTGGAGCGCTCGCTGCGTGTACTCGATGGCGCCGTTGCCCTGTTTTGCGCTGTCGGCGGGGTGGAGCCCCAGTCGGAAACCGTCTGGCGTCAGATGAACAAATACAGTGTCCCCCGTATCGGTTTCGTCAATAAAATGGACCGCGCCGGCGCCGATTTTTTCAGCGTGGTATCTCAGGTTCGTGAACGCCTGGGTGGTAATGCCGTTCCGCTGCAGGTTCCGATCGGAGCGGAAGAGACCTTTAAAGGTGTCGTTGACCTGATCCGTAATAAGGCCATCGTTTGGGATGAAGCTACCCAGGGAATGACCTATACTGAAATCACCATTCCCGAAGATCTGAAAGAAGAAGTTGCCAAATGGAGGGAAAAACTCGTTGAATCCGTAGCCGAATTTGACGACCACCTGATGGAGAAGTTTTTCGAAAACCCGGATTCCATCACGGAAGAGGAAATGATTGCGGCCATCAGGAAAGCAACCATCGCCATGAAGATCACGCCCATGATGTGCGGTTCGTCTTTTAAAAACAAAGGCGTTCAAACCATGCTCGATGCCGTCATGGCCTTCCTGCCCAGCCCCATGGATATTTCTTCCGTTACCGGTGTGAACCCGGATACAAGCCAGGAAGAAATCCGCAAGCCGGATGTGGGCGATCATTTCGCTGCATTGGCCTTTAAAATTGCCACCGACCCTTTTGTGGGACGTTTGGCCTTCTTCCGTGTCTATTCCGGCAAACTCGATTCCGGTTCCTATATTTTCAATACGCGCACCGGTAACAAGGAACGTATTTCCCGCCTGTTTCAAATGCATGCCAACAAGCAAAATGCCATTGACACCATCGAAGCCGGGGATATTGGCGCTGCTGTCGGATTCAAAGACATCCGGACCGGCGATACCCTGTGCGATGAAAAGCATCCCATCGTACTCGAATCCATGAGTTTTCCGACACCCGTTATCGGTCTGGCCATCGAACCAAAAACTCAGGCCGACGTGGATAAGCTGGGTATGGCACTGAATAAACTGGCCGAAGAAGATCCAACCTTCCGGGTGTATACCGATGAAGAAACCGGTCAGACGGTCATCAGCGGTATGGGTGAACTGCACCTCGAGATTATCGTAGATCGCCTGAAGCGCGAATTTAAGGTGGAATGCAACCAGGGCGCACCACAGGTTGCCTATAAGGAAGCCATCACCGGTACGGTTAACCACCGCGAGGTTTATAAGAAACAAACCGGCGGTCGCGGTAAATTTGCCGATATCAATATCACCATTTCTCCCATTGATGCCGATTTCGACCTGTCGAAAGGGGGATTGCAGTTTGTAAATGAAATCACCGGTGGAAATATCCCCAGGGAGTTTATTCCCGCTGTGGAAAAAGGTTTTAAGGCGGCCATGGTAAATGGTGTGCTGGCCGGTTATCCCCTCGACAGTTTAAAAGTCAGGTTGACCGATGGTTCCTACCACACGGTTGACTCCGATTCCCTGTCGTTTGAAATTTGCGCCCGTACGGCCTTCAGGGAAGCATTGCCAAAATGTAAGCCCGTATTGCTGGAGCCCATCATGAAGGTGGAAGTGGTTACCCCCGAAGAAAATATGGGTGATGTCATCGGAGACCTGAACAAACGCAGGGGCCACCTCGAAGGAATGGACAGCCGCGCTGGCGCCCAGGTGATCCGCGCCAAGGTTCCGCTGTCCGAAATGTTCGGATACGTGACTACCCTGCGAACCATCACCTCGGGCCGGGCTTCCTCTTCCATGGAATTCTCACATTATTCCGAAGTGCCCAAGGCCATCTCCGATGAGGTTGTCGCTAAGGTAAAAGGAAAAGCAGAAAAAGTTTAATATACAGTAAGACTTAAAGAGAAATAGTATAAAGACTTCATAATCAAAAAATAAATGAGTCAAAGAATTCGGATAAAGTTGAAATCCTACGACTACAACCTCGTGGATAAATCAGCGGAGAAAATCGTAAAAACGGTTAAGACCACAGGCGCTGTTGTAAACGGTCCCATTCCCTTACCAACGGAAAAGAGAATTTATACTGTTTTGCGTTCACCCCACGTCAACAAAAAGGCGCGTGAACAATTCCAGCTTTGCTCTTATAAAAGACTGCTGGATATTTACAGTTCAACCGCAAAAACGGTTGATGCATTAATGAAGCTGGAACTGCCAAGTGGCGTTGAAGTTGAAATTAAAGTATAGTTATTTAAGTAGCGTAAAATTAATAGTTTAGTTTAAGTTAGTAAAACAGATAATACATACAAGCATGTCAGGCATAATTGGTAAAAAAGTTGGGATGACCAGCATCTTTGATGCGGAGGGAAAGAATATTCCCTGCACCGTTATTCAGGCAGGTCCTTGTGTAGTTACCCAGGTGAAGACGGCGGAGAAGGATGGTTATAATGCCATTCAGCTCTCCTTTGATGAGCGGAAGGAAAAACACACCACGGCCGCTTTAAAGGGTCATTTTGCAAAGGCCGGAACAACTCCCAAGCGGAAAATTGTGGAATTCAGGGATTTCGCCCAGCCCCTAAGCCCGGGTGATACGGTGTTGGCAGATAATTTTTCCGAGGGCGATTTCTGTGACGTTATCGGCATCTCCAAGGGAAAAGGATTTATGGGTGTGGTCAAGCGTCACGGTTTCAGCGGCGTTGGCGGAACCACTCACGGACAGCATAACCGCTTGCGCGCTCCCGGTTCCATGGGTGCCTCTTCCTGGCCCTCGCGCGTTTTTCCGGGCATGCGTATGGCCGGCCGTTTGGGTTATGACCGGGTAAAGGTTCAAAACCTGCAGGTGGTAAAAGTGATTCCCGAGCAAAACCTCATCCTCGTGAAAGGGGCTGTACCGGGACATAAAGGAACTTATTTAACAATCGAAAAATAAAATGGAATTACCCGTTTTACAGGTTTCCGGTCAGGAAACAGGACGTAAGGTATCGCTCAATGCTGATATATTTGGCATTGAACCCAACGACCACGCCATCTACCTGGACGTAAAGCAATACATGGCCAATAAGCGCCAGGGAACGCATAAGGCCAAGGAACGGAATGAAGTTTCCGGCACCACGAAGAAGCTGAAGCGTCAGAAAGGTACCGGTGGTGCCCGTGCCGGCAGCATGAAGTCACCCCTCTTTGTCGGTGGCGGCCGCGTTTTCGGACCCCGGCCCAGGGATTACAGTTTCAAGCTCAACAAAAAGCTCAAACGAGTGGCCCGTATTTCCGCACTTTCCTATAAGGCTAAAAACAACAGCATCACCATTCTGGAGGACTTCCAAATGGAAAGCCCCAAGACAAAGTCCTATGCCGACATCATGAAAAAGCTGAGCCTGGCCGGTAAGAAGACCCTGCTGGTGGTGGCTGAAGGAAATAAAAACCTGCACCTGTCGTCCCGCAACCTCCCGAAGAATAAAGTGGTTCCGGCGGCTGACCTGAATACTTACGACATTCTGAACGCCTCCAGCCTGCTGATGACTGAAGGCAGTTTGCCAATCCTTGAAAACAACCTGTTAAAATGAGCATCTTAAAAAAGCCAGTCATCACCGAAAAAATGACGAAGCTGGGCGAAAAGGCCGGCCGTTATGGGTTTTATGTGGATCCCGGTGCCAATAAAATTGAAATTAAGAAGGCCGTGGAGGCCATGTACGGAGTGAATGTGGCCTCGGTGAACACCATGGTTTGTCATGGCAAGAAAAAGGTACGCTACACCAAAACCGGTTTCCAGAGCGGTAACCGCCCGACCTTAAAAAAAGCGATCGTAACCCTGAAGAAGGGTGAAACCATCGACTTCTTCAGCAATATTTAATCTAATAATCAGCATCACAACAAGATGGCAGTTAAGAAATTACGTCCCACCACACCCAGTCAGCGGTTTATCATCAAAAGCAGTTTTGAGGAAATCACAGCATCCAAACCGGAAAAGAGTCTCCTGCTTTCCCTGAAGAAGTCTGGCGGAAGAAACAATTCCGGTAAAATGACCATGCGTTACATGGGAGGTGGTCACCGGAAAATGCTTCGCCTGATTGATTTCAAGCGCGATAAGGCCGGTATCAAAGGGGAAGTGAAAACAATAGAATATGATCCGAACCGTACGGCCCGTATTGCACTGGTGGTATATACCGATGGGGAAAAGCGCTATATCCTGGCGCCGACCGGTTTAAAGGTTGGACAAGCTGTGCTTTCCGGCGAGAACGCCAGCCCCGAAATCGGCAATGCCCTTTTCATTAAAGACATTCCGCTTGGAACGCTGATTCACAATATTGAACTCCGTCCCGGGCAGGGAGGTAAAATCGCCCGCACTGCCGGATCCTATGCCCAGCTGGCAGCCCGCGATGGCCGTTATGCCACCATTAAATTACCCTCCGGTGAAACCCGGATGATTCTGGTGAACTGCGTGGCTTCCATCGGAACGGTATCCAATGCAGATCATAACCAGGAAAGCCTGGGTAAAGCCGGCCGTAAACGCTGGCTCGGCCGCCGGCCACGCGTCAGGGGCGTTGCCATGAACCCCGTGGATCACCCAATGGGCGGCGGAGAAGGAAAGGCCTCCGGCGGACAACCCCGGTCCAGGAAGGGCTTATATTCAAAAGGCTATAAAACCCGCCGGTTGAAAAACAAATCGAACCAGTACATCCTCGAAAAAAGAAAGAAATAATTCCGTCAGGCCAAGGCCTGATCCAAATAGAAACCAAGCATTAATAAACCATGAGTCGTTCCCTCAAAAAAGGTCCGTTTATAGACCAGAAGCTGGAGAAAAAGGTTCTTGCGATGAATGAATCCAAGAAAAAAACAGCCGTGAAAACCTGGTCACGCAGGTCCATGATTTCCCCTGATTTTGTCGGGCATACATTGGCCGTCCATAATGGAAATAAATTCGTTCCCGTGTACATAACCGAAAACATGGTGGGTCATAAACTGGGTGAATTCGCACCGACCCGCACCTTCAGGGGGCACTCCGGAAACAGGGATAAAGCAACAACATAATCGCAATGGGAGCAAGAAAACGAAATACAGCCGAAGAACGGAAAGAGGCGATGAAGTCGACCTACTTTGCCAAACTGAACAACTGTCCGACCTCTCCCCGAAAGATGAGGCTGGTGGCCGATATGATACGGGGCAAAAAAGTGAACCTGGCTTTGTACATGCTGAAATACAGCAACAAGGAAGCGGCAGACCGGATGAAAAAACTTCTTTTGTCCGCCCTGGCCAACTGGCAGGCAAAAAATGAAGGGGTGCGCATGGAAGATGAAAGCTTATTCATCAGGGAAGTGCATGTGGACAGCGGACGGCAGCTGAAAAGGCTTCGTACGGCTCCTCAGGGTCGCGGGCACCGGATACGGAAGCGTTCCAATCATGTAACGCTCATCGTGGACCACCAACCGGCCGGCATGCTGGAAAACGCCACCGAAACAGCAGAAACTCAAAATTAATCAGTAATAAACGTTAAATGGGACAAAAAGCACATCCAATAGGTAACAGGTTAGGAATAATCAGGGGTTGGGATTCCAACTGGTATGGTGGCCGGGATTATTCGGAGAAATTGGTCGAAGACGAAAAGATCCGGAAATACCTGAATGCCCGCCTGGCCAAGGGAGGAGTTTCCAAGATCATCATCGAACGCACCCTGAAACTGATCACCATTACCATCAACACGGCCCGCCCGGGTATTGTGATTGGTAAGGGAGGAATGGAAGTGGACAAGATCAAGGAAGAGCTGAAGAAGATCACCAAAAAGGACGTGCAGATCAACATCTTTGAAATCAAGCGTCCTGAGTTGGATGCCCAACTCGTTGGCGAGAACATAGCCAAGCAGCTGGAAGCCCGTATTTCTTTCCGCCGTGCGGTGAAATCGGCGGTTGCCTCCACCATGCGGATGGGCGCTGAGGGTATCAAGGTGATGGTGGCCGGCCGACTGGGCGGTGTCGAAATTGCCCGTACCGAACAATACAAGGAAGGACGTATACCGCTGCATACCTTCCGTGCCGATATCGATTATGCTTTATCAGAAGCCCAGACCACCTATGGTAAAATAGGCGTGAAGGTGTGGATCTGCAAAGGGGAAGTTTACGGCAAACGCGATTTATCACCCAATATCGGCATTGCCAGTTCACCGGGTAAGGGACGTATGGAGCGGATGGAAGGTGGTCCGCCCAGGGGCGGACGTGACCGTGGAGATCGCGGAGACCGTGGAGATCGCGGTGGAAGGGGTCGCGGAGGAAAACGATAATCAGTTCAGGAAAAATTAAAAATCAACAACTATTTAAACAGCCATGTTACAGCCGAAGAAGTCGAAATTCAGGAAGATGCATAAAATGAAATCAAAGGGCAACGCCACCCGTGGCGCTGAGATTGCCTTTGGTTCATTTGCCATCAAGTCCCTTGAAACAGCCTGGATAACAGGACGCCAGCTGGAGGCGGCCAGGGTTGCCGTTACCAGGTTCATGAAGCGGGAAGGCCAGATCTGGATCCGTGTGTTCCCCGACAAGCCGATCACCAGGAAGCCTGCAGAGGTTCGTATGGGTAAGGGCAAAGGAGCTCCCGAATACTGGGTGGCCGTCGTAAAACCCGGCAGGATCCTGTTTGAAGCCGAAGGCGTACCCGAGGCAACCGCCAAGGAAGCCCTCCGGCTGGCTGCCCAGAAATTGCCCGTCACCACCAGGTTTATCGTGAGAAGAGATTACGCGAAATAATCGAAGGTATTTATTGATTCAACAACACCGAACATGAAACAAGATATAGTAAGGGATCTCACCACGGATGAAATCCGCGAAAGGCTGACCGAAGAAAAGGTCAACTACACCAAAATGAAAATGAACCATACGGTTTCTCCTGTGGAGAACCCGATGAAAATAAAGACGGCCCGCAAGGTGATTGCCCGCCTGCAAACCGAATTGAAGAAAAGAACAACCAACCAGCAAACTGCATAAAAACAAAAAACATGGCTGTTGAAAGAGGACTCAGAAAAGAGAAAATCGGAATTGTTTCCAGTAATAAAATGAGCAAATCCATCGTGGTTGCCGTGGAAAGAAAAGTCAAGCACGCGAAATACGGCAAGTTCATCAAGAAAACCACCAAATTTATGGCCCATGATGAAAACAATACCTGTTCCGTCGGCGACAAAGTACGCATTGAAGAAACCCGACCCCTGAGCAAGAACAAGAACTGGAGGCTGGTGGAGGTGCTGGAGAAAGTGAAGTAATCTTCCTCCTGATTTTAAAAAATGACACGAGTAAGTTTAAAACGATAACAACAATACAATGATACAGCAAGAATCAAGGTTGGCAGTAGCCGATAACAGCGGGGCGAAGGAAGTACTCTGCATCCGGGTGCTGGGCGGTACAGGCAAACGCTATGCCTCCATTGGTGATAAGATTGTGGTCACGGTGAAGCATGCCCTCCC
>CAYWHE010000185.1:0-8461 GCA_964458125.1 uncultured Flavobacteriaceae bacterium
ATGCCATTTTCATCGCAAAGCCGGTAAAACTCATCCGATTCATAAATTCCCCCTCCCCATACACGCAGCATATTGAAATGTGAAGCGACGGCATCCTGCAGCAGGGACTTATAATTCACGCATGTGTCAGCAGCTGGAAATACGGTGGATGGAACCACATTGGCTCCTTTAATGAATACGGGTTTACCGTTCAGCCTGAAATAAAATCCTGTTCCCAGGCTGTCAGGCGTTTCAACCAGTTCCAGGGTGCGGATGCCGGCATCAAATTCACGTGCATCCGTAAATCCATTCGGACCGTTAACCTGCAGGCTCAGTTTATAGAGGAAAGGTTCTCCATAACCATTACACCACCATTCCTTAGGTTCATCAATTCCGGCCGTAAAAATAATTTCATTCCTGCCCTTTTTTACCTCGAATATATGCCTGCCATAAACCTCGCCGGTTTGCCTGTCCGTTAATGAAAAATGGAAAGTTCCGCCTTCATTGGCTTGCATGACGACCAGTTGGGAGAGAAAGGCAAAGCGGTTTTTGACGGAATCAACCTGTAAAACCGTTTCCCTGATTTTAAAGCGGTCCCATCCGGTAAGTTCGATGGCCTTCCAAATGCCGCAGGTGAGGTAACGCGGGCTGAAATCCCATCCATACTGAAACTGTGCCTTTCGGGTCATGACCCGTTCCTCACCCGGCAGTTTAATGGAATACTGTTCATATAATGAGGTTGATTTGTCTGCTGCACTTTCAAATTCAATTCTGAGCCTGTTGTTTTTTTTATTTAATTGATTTTTGCATGAAACCGTCCAGGTTCTGAACATGTTGTCCGCTTGGAGGATGAGGCTGTCATTCAGGAAAACCGCAGCATAGGTATCAAGCCCATAAAACGTGAGTTCCACGTGTTCCTTTTCCAGGATAAAAGGATTTACATGAAAGGTACAGGTGTATGTCCAGGATTTTTTACCGATCCACTGGAGGGAGGAATCCACTGTACCCGTGAATGGATCCTGTATCAGCCCGTTGTTATGCAGATCGGTGTGAATACAACCCGGAACGGTTGCCGTATAGGATTTTCCCAGCCAGGAAAAAGTCCAGTTTTGATTTAAGGATTGACTGGCCGGAACAGGGGTTTGCCCATGACCGGGAACTTCAAACAGAAGAAATATAAGGAAGCCCGGGAAGAATTTCATACCGGTATCAATAGGGACGAATGGACCAGGCGCAATGGAATGATTCACCGGGTTCCAGTTTCAGGATGCATTCCTTCTCTTCCAGCCTACCGGAGTGGTTAACGCTGTCAGCCAGGCCATGCCAGGGCTCCAGGCAAACGAATCCGGCATCGCGTGCAGACCAGATGCCGAAATAAGGAAAACCACTGAAATGAAAATCAAGTCCACGGTTGTTGATCCGGTTCCGGATCGAAATGCAGTCGGATTGCAGGCCTTTAAACACCAGCGCATCGTCATAGAACAGCGGTTTGCTGAGCGGAAGCAGGTCCGTGTTTTCCAGGACGGGTTTCGTAACGGTATCCATCAGTCCACCGGAAATCATGTGCCGGACCGCTTTTTCCTTTTTATTGAATTTCAGAAAATAATCCTCATACGCTTCTTCAGGAGTCAAAGGTATTAGAAAGGCAGGATGGGCTCCGATGGAAAAATACAATATTTTTTGATCCGTATTGCTGACCTCATAATGGGTATGCAGAAGCTGATGGTCCAGGGTATACCGGATCGTCAGGCGAAAGGTAAACGGATACCAGGACAGGGTCTGTTCATCCTCCTCCAAATAAAAGACCGCTTCCTTCAGGGAAGCATTGGAGACACTAAAAATTTTATTCCTGGCAAAACCATGCCGTTCAAGCGTGTAGGCGATGTCCCGGTAGATGTATTCATTATTTTTCAGCTGTCCGACTACCGGAAATAAAACGGGAGACTGCCGTGGCCAACCGGCACCGCCCTGCCAGAGGTATTCGAGGCCGGTGTGCTTTTGAATGATGCTGCCTAATTCGGCACCTGAAGTTTTGATGACAACCTTCAGGAATTCATTTTCAATTTCACAATTGTTTTTGCCTTCCATCAGGGATGTTGTAGTGTTCCGGTTTTTATTTTACGGATCATAACTTCATCAGCCACATGCCTGTCTGCTCCCGGGTTATCGTCCCGGCCCATGGGAATATAGTGCAGGTTAGCGGAAGACCTGGCTGCCACCGTTTTCCGGGCCGAGAGGTGAAAACTCCTGATGCCGGTGGCTTCGGCCAGTTGCCATATGTTTTTATCGGTGATGCCGCTGCCCGGTAAAATGTCAACCCGGTTACCAGCTTGTTGGAATAGGACGGCCAGCAGGGCTGTTCCGGCCTCAGCCCTGATTTTCTGCCCGGAGGTCAGGATGATGTCGATTCCGCAGGATACCAGTTCTTCGAGCGCAGCCAGCGGTTCGGCGCATACGTCAAAAGCCCGGTGGAAGCATGTCTTCATGGGGCGTGCCAGGTGTACCAGTTCCCTGATCCGGGGCAAATCGGGGTTTCCTTCAGCGGTCAGGAGCCCGAATACCACTCCGTTGAAGCCCATTTGCCTGGCATGGATGACCTCGGCCTTCATGACGTCAAATTCCTCATCGCTGTATACAAAATCCCCCTCTCTGGGTCGTATCATGACATGTACGGGCAGGTTGATTTTTTCCCGGCAGCATTTCATCAGCCCGTGGGAAGGCGTTAACCCGCCCGCCGGAAGGTAACTGCACAACTCCAGCCTGTCGGCTCCGCCCCTTTCGGCTGCCAGTGCCGACTCCATGCTGTCCACGCAAATTTCAATAAACATAGCCCTGAATATGAAGGCGAATGTACTACGGAATCAGCAGAGTTCAAATAACAAGGATCATGTCATTCTGAAAAAAGTTCAGGTTGTTTTCATCGATGCATTTCCTGGTTTTATAAGCGGTTCCATTTTATTCCAACGGGGATTTTTTTAATTTTACCTCCATAGAAATCCGGAATAATTTTTTGCATTTGTCAGATCACCTACCACCACTTGCCGAGCGGATGCGCCCGAAAAACTGGGATGACTTTGCCGGGCAGCAGCACATCATCGGACCCGGACAGGTGCTGCGCACCATGATTGATGCCGGCAACCCGGTATCCCTGATTTTCTGGGGACCGCCCGGAGTAGGGAAGACCTCCCTGGCACGTTATATAGCCACCCGGGTCAACCTGCCTTTTTATTCCCTCAGCGCCATCGACTCCGGGGTGAAGGAAGTCAGGGCTGTCATTGAGAAAGCCCGGGAGCTGGGCAAAGCCATTTTGTTTATTGATGAGATCCACCGGTTTAATAAGGCACAACAGGACGCCCTGCTGGGGGCGGTGGAAAAGGGAACCATCACCCTGATCGGGGCCACCACGGAAAACCCATCCTTTGAGGTGATCTCCGCCCTGCTTTCCCGTTGTCAGGTCTATGTATTGAAACAACTGGAAAAGGAGGATCTCGAAAAGATCCTGGAAAAGGCCATCCGGGAAGATGAAGTGCTCGTGCAAAAGCAAATTAAGCTGAATGAAACGGCGGCTATTCTCAGATATTCAGGGGGGGATGCCCGTAAACTGCTGAACGTGCTTGAACTGGTCGTCAGCGCAGCGGAAGGCGATGCCATCGAAGTTACCAACGCCCTGACCGAACAGGTTATCCAGCACAAGATGGCTCTGTATGATAAAAGCGGGGAGCAACATTATGATATTATTTCCGCTTTTATCAAGTCCATGCGTGGCAGCGATCCTAATGCTGCATTGTATTACCTGGCCAGGATGATAGAGGGGGGCGAAGATCCAAAGTTTATCGCCCGCCGTATGCTGATTCTGGCTTCGGAGGATATCGGCAACGCCAACCCGACGGCACTGGTGATGGCTACCAGTTGCTTTCAGGCCGTCACCATGATCGGTTATCCGGAATGCGATCTCATCCTGGCCCAGACGGTAATTTACCTGGCTACGTCCCCCAAAAGCAATGCTTCCTGTTTGGCCATCGTGAAAGCCAAAGAAACGGTGCGGCAAACCGGTGACCTGCCTGTTCCCCTTCACCTGCGTAACGCCCCTACCAGACTGATGAAGGATTTGAATTATGGCGATGCATATAAATATGCCCATGATTTTCCCGGCAACTTTGTCAATATGGAAATGCTGCCGGATAAAATAAAAGGATTACGTATGTTTAATCCCGGTGACAATCCCCGCGAAAATGAAATCAGAACCACTTTAAGAAAATGGTGGAAAGAAAAATATGGATATTGATCGGATCAGTCCGTCATGCCTGTGATGGATTGGAGTAATCTTTTAAAATCATTCTTCGTTTTTCTTCGGTGACGTCTTCACGGCCGTCCTGAGTTTTTAATAAATATTTACCCGAATACAACCGATCTGGGACCAGACAGTTCACCGGCTAAACCAAAGTTTCTCCAAAGTCAGAAAAAATAAACGATTATTAATTGTATTCCATGACCGCTGATATCAGGTGTAAAATACTTGCCGTCAGAAGACGGTGTTAGCCTTTTGGAAAGAAAATAATTATTCCGCCTCGGCCACTACTTCCGTTACCTCTGGAATCATTTTCTTCAGCAGGTTTTCTATGCCTGCCTTTAAAGTCAGCGTGGACGATGGACAGCCGCTGCAGGAGCCTTTCAGGGAAAGGGTGACGATACCCTCCCGGAAGGATTTGAAAAAAATCGCTCCTCCGTCCTGCTCAACGGCAGGCTTGACATATTCTTCCAGCAGGGATCTGATTTTCTCCTGCACATCAATAAATTCACCCGGGCGCGAAACGAACTCCGTGTTTTTAGTTTTTTCGGCCTGATCATGACGGGTGCCATGGCCTGATTCAAAAGGATTTGCCAAAAAAAGTTTTTCATCCGACACCAGGAACCCCCGGATAAATTCCCGGAGTATGTTGGTGATGTCAAACCAGTCAAGCGCCGGCTCCTTGGTGATGGTCACGAAATTGGAAGTGATAAAAACGTTTTTCACACCGCTGAAACCGAACAACTGTAATGCCAGAGGACAATGGATGGCTTCTTCCCGGTTCGCAAACTCCACCACACCCCCTTCCAGGAGCATGACATTGGCCACGAACTTCATGGTATTCGGATTGGGTGTGAGCTCTGCGTAAACCGTTATAACCTTTGTTGCATTCATTGTTTATTGTTTTGTTGAGCTGCCCGTATTTTTCAACTGCTTCTTCAGCGATTTCAGTTCGCTGTTTTTATTCCAGATGGTCTTTGACATCAATAGCAGTCCGACCAGTATACCGGCTATCAGCAGGCAGATGATCAGCAGGGCCAGCGACAGGCTGGCATCCCAGAAAAACAGGTTCACCGTAACCATGGCCGCGTTCTGCAAGGCAAAGACCACGGCGAGCAAGGCAATAACAAGGGCAACGATCAATTGTTTCATGTTTTTTCCATTTACGATGCAACCGGAAAAATTGGGTACCTTGGCCGGCCGGAACACAGTAGCAAAGATACAACAAACCATGCAGCGTCAAACGGATATTTTAGTCATCGGTTCCGGCATAGCAGGACTGAGTTACGCCCTGAACATGGCCGCTTTTGGAAAGGTGACCATCATCACCAAATCCAACGAAGACGAAAGCAACACCAAATATGCCCAGGGCGGCATCGCTGCCGTCACGCACGCACCGGATTCGGATGACAAGCACATCCGGGACACCCTCGTTTGCGGTGACGGCCTGTGCGATGAAGGGATCGTGCGCATGGTGATCACCGAGGCCCATGACCGCATCCGGGATATGATCCGCTGGGGCGCGGAATTTGACAAAACCCCGACCGGCGAATTCGACCTGGCCAGGGAGGGTGGACATTCCGAATACCGGGTGCTCCATCATAAGGACGTCACCGGGCTGGAAATTGAACGGAAGCTGCTGGAGCAGATCCATGCCCATCCTAACATTAACCTCTATACGCATTATTTTGCCGTTGACCTGATCACCCAGCACCATACGGGCCTTGAGGTCAGGCGCTCCACACCGGGCATTGCCTGTTACGGGGCCTATGTACTCAACCTGAAAACCAATGAGGTGGAAACCCTGCTTGCCCGTATTACGCTCGTAGCCACAGGCGGATCGGGACAGGTTTACAAAGTCACCACCAACCCCTCCATAGCCACCGGTGACGGGGTGGCTATGGTTTACCGGGCCAAGGGCAGGGTCAATCACATGGAATTCGTGCAGTTTCATCCGACCGCACTGTACCATCCCGGTGAAAATCCTTCTTTCCTGATTTCGGAAGCGGTAAGAGGTTTCGGGGGTAGCCTGAAAACGCATGATGAACAGGAGTTCATGCACCTGTATGATGAGCGGGGCTCACTGGCGCCCCGCGACATCGTAGCCAGGGCCATCGACAATGAAATGAAAAAATCCGGAGAGGAATTTATGCTGCTCGATTGCCGGCACCTCGACCAGGAAAAGTTTTTGGCGCATTTTCCGAATATATACAAAAAGTGCATGTCCATTGGCATTGATCCGGCAAAGCAGTGCATACCGGTAGTTCCGGCCGCCCATTACCAGTGCGGAGGTATTGTCACCGATGAAAATGCCCGTACCAGCATCGAAAACCTTTACGCTGCCGGAGAATGCGCCTGTACCGGGTTGCACGGAGCCAACCGGCTGGCATCCAACTCCCTGCTCGAAGCGCTTGTATTTTCCCACCGGGCGTTCGTAGACGGCAGCTCACGCGTCAGCCAGGTTTCCTTACGGGAAGGCATACCGGACTGGGATGCTTCCGGGACCCGGCAACCCAATGAAAAAGTCCTGATTACCTTCAACAGACAGGAGCTTAAAAATGTGATGAGCGCCTATGTGGGCATTGTACGATCGGATATTCGTCTGAAAAGGGCGCTGGACAGGCTTCGCATCCTTTACGGGGAAACCGAATCACTTTATGAAAAGACCATTCTTTCCCGCGAACTATGCGAATTGCGCAACCTCATTAATGTGGCTTACCTCATTGTGAAGGCCGCAAAAAACAGAAAGGAAAACCGCGGCCTGCACTTCAATTCAGATAATTGAAACAGGCCGCGGTTCTTGCGTATCAGTTTTAATTTAATACGTGTAACCGGTAATCAACAGAAATCCTCGAAGGCCATTTTCAGGTTTTCGGCAATCATTTCCGCAGACCGTCCTTCTATGTGATGCCGCTCAACAAAATGAACGAGTTTCCCATCCTTAAATAATGCTATACTGGGGGATGAAGGCGGGTAGGGCATGGTATATTTCCTGGCCTGTGCCGTGGCCTCCAGGTCCTGGCCGGCAAAAACCGTAACGAGTTTATCAGGCTTTTTGGATCCGGTGAGCGAAAGTTTGACACCCGGCCGGGCTGTTCCGGCTGCGCAACCGCAAACGGAATTCAGCACCAGCAGTATAGTTCCTTTGCTGTTGGGTATGATGGTGTCCACTTGTTGGGGTGTTTTCAGTTCTTCAAAACCAACCGAAACGAGATCGTTTCGCATGGGGGTACAGAGTTCTTCAGGATATGGCATTTTGATTTGTTTTTAAAGCGTACAAAATTAGGCAAGATAATGATATGAATCAATGAACAAAAAAACAGACCATTGGTTTTACTTCCCGGTCTGAAACCAATGGATGTAATTTCTTTAAACTGGATTAAATCTCTTGTTTGGGATGGAAACATGTTCCGGGAACTCCCTTTTCATAACCGGTTATTCCAGCCGGCATTTAAATCATTTGGAGAAAAGGTGTAATCAGTTTATTTCAATGTGTAAAGCCTTTGATATAAATGTACCGTTTTTCTTTAATAAAAAGTCGCGCCTCTCCGCAATTCGCTTTTGAAGTTGGTGCGGAAATGTCCGAAATATTAGTGAGCAGGCTGATAAAAGGAGAAGGTTCCGTCTGTGCGCTGGATGAAAAAGCCTTGAAAATCAATACGCCCAAGATCAAAATCCAAAAAATATTCCGTATGATATTATTGCTTCTCTTATGGATGGATTGCTCATACCGGATTAGTTTTAGATTTCTATACTGGTCCTGGGCAGATAACATTACTTCTTTTTTCATGTGGCGCAAAATTAGCAGAATAATGGGTGAATCTTGATAAGTAACAAGCAAACATAATTAATTTATGGGTAAAATTAAAATGTTCAATAAAAAAAGTTATGAACAGGTGAATTTATCGAAATTCAGGGTGAACATCTCAAAATAATATGCCAATATATTAAATCATTTGGTAAACATAAAAAATCATTGCTTACCACCAACCTGGGCCGGTGTTCAGTTATTCCACAGGTTTTGGGAAAGATTAAAAAAAGAAACCCTTGAGGTTAATTGATTCGGGTAATAAATCAGGAAAAGGAGTTAATTAGTTCACCGGTGCTGGCATACCACACCATGCGCACATTAAATTTATTCCCGGAGGAGTTCGTATCTAAGCTAATACCCGTAAATGGTATCAGATAAAAAAT
>CAYWHE010000186.1:0-8369 GCA_964458125.1 uncultured Flavobacteriaceae bacterium
GCTGGCGCAAAGGATTGTAAAAGGTTCATTAATTTATTCATAGCAGAACGAACAGGTTATTAAACTGCTGATAAAACATATCCTCTTTTCAACCATTGGTTGTATAACGGGATTTAGGCTGAGGTTATTCAAACGTAAATAAAAAGAACGCCACAGTCAAATTAAAAAATGAAGAAAATATACATGTCTGAATATGCTGTTTTATTATGAAATTACCGGTATGGACACATTTAACGCCCTGACCATACCAATTACCTGAGAGAAACCAGGAACTTCATGGTATCCACACCATCGGCATAATCCATCAGACCTGGTTGCTGGGCGCTTCCAAAGGGAATGCTGCCGGGGAAGCTGCCTGAGGCGGAAACCAGACACTGGATTTTTTCACTGTCCTCCTCCAGGCTTTTTTTCAGTGCCTCCGGGTTAAGATAAAATGAATAATTCAGGATGGAAACCGGGGTGGCTATGGCCTTATCCTCCTTAATTATCAAAAAATTATTTGTCAGAAAGGGAACTTTTTTCAGCATCAGCACTGCCTGGTAGTAGTCAAAATTACTACAATAGCGGTTATGCTGCATGATATCCTTATGGCTTTCCATAGCTTTAAAGAAGTCATTAAAGGAATAACCTTCGGGAACCATTAATTTGGAAACATTCCTGCAGCCCATTCCGAAATATATAAAGATATCATCTCCGAGTCTGATCAAATCCCCGGCTGATTCACTGCCGGTCAGGATAGCCACGGCATTTCTGTTTTTACGGATGATGTGTGGATACCTGCTGAAATAAAAATCAAAGTACCGGGCGGTATTGTCACTGCCGGTTGCAATCACGGCATCCATACCGGAGAGCCTGTTCACGAAGGTCACCTTTGCGGAAAAGGCCGGTTCAGCCCGGAAAATAAGTTGTACCATGTACTGAACCAACAAGGTATCGTCCGATGAACATTTAATCATGGCATTGTTGCCTGATGACAGTACACACAGCAAATCGTGAAATCCAACAAGCGGTATATTCCCGGCCATCACCAAGCCAATGGTTTTTGGATTTTTGTTCTCTTGCAGGAGTTCCGGGTAATTTTCCAGCCAGCCTTCCAGTGACTTTTTTTCCAGTTGCCCAGCAATGGCCTTTAAGGCATAACGCTGGTTGCTGGTGGTAAACCAGGGATTACGATGTTGCGCCTGGCGGAGGGTCTTAATAAATTCATGGGATTCCTCCGAATCGCTGATATTCAATAAATCCCTGATTATGCGGCCGGTTTCGGACAACCCCTTAATAATTTCTTCCTGTTTCATCTGATATGGTCCAAAAGTAGTGAGATTTTCAGGTTTCTACCCCCTTCGCTGATTTCAATTTCTGTCCGTATTGGAAATCCGGTATCCGGTTGGTTGAATTTTAATAATTTAACGGCCTGAATCATTACTGAATATCAACTTAACCAATTGCAACATGACCTCTACCCTATTATGTGAATTTTACATTCGTGATCTGGAGAAAGTGAAAGAAGAACTGTCACTCTACCCGGATGAAAAATCAATCTGGGCGCTTACTCCAGGAATCAATAATTCCGCCGGGACACTTTGCCTGCACCTGGCAGGAAACCTGCTGCATTTTATCGGGGCCACCCTGGGCAAAACGGGCTATATCAGGGAGCGCGACAAGGAATTTGCGCTCCGGAACATTTCACGGGACGACATGATGATGCAGCTGAATAAGGCCATCCTCGATGTGACCAGCATCCTTCCCGGCTTATCGGATGAAGATCTGTCCGGAAATTTTCCGCTGGAGAAACACGGGCAGGTGGTTACCACGCATCACATGCTGGTGCATTTGCTGGCACATTTAGGTTATCACCTGGGCCAGATTAATTATCACCGCAGGATTACAGGTTGAAACTTTCATTACGGGGCAAACAAAAAAGGAGCCTTTTGAGGGGCTCCTTTTCTTCATCGTTGAAAAGTCCTTTAGTGGAGTACAATACGTGTGATCCTGAACGAGGAATTGTTGATCACTTTAATGAAATAGACTCCTTTCGGCAGCTGGCTGAAGTCAAATAAGACTTCATTTTCCCCGGGTACTGATTCCAGCTTATTCCTGTAAACGGTTCTTCCGGCAACATCTTCCATGGTCATCTCCAGCACGGCATATTGCGTCATCGGGTAATGTATATAGACCATTCCTGCCGAAGGATTCGGGGTAACGGTGAAATTCCATTCCTTGTCTGAATCCCCAAACCTTGCAGGCGGATGGGTTATAATGAATGTTACCTTCTTCGTACAGCCCTTATGATCTTTTACCGTACACTTGTAGGTACCGGCTGTTAAACCGGTAATCGAAGCTGTCGTTTGGGAAGGAACCGTATTCCAGACATAGGTGTAGGGTGCGATGCCGCCGCTCACGATAACCTGTGCCGATCCGTCACTGCCGCCGTTGGTGGAAACATTGGTCTGGTTCTGGGCAACAATTAATTCGGTCGGTGAAGTTATGATCACCGTAGCGGCTTTTGAACAGCCTATGGCATCGGTAACTATACAGGTATACGAACCTACAGCCAAACCGGAAATCGCAGCCGTGGTCTGAACCGGTATCGTATTCCAGGAATAAGTATAAGGAGCGGTTCCGCCAGTCGGAGATACCGAGGCAATACCGGTTGATGCTCCATAGCAGCGTACGTTGGTCTGATTGGTATTGACCACCAGTTTGGTAGCCGGCTGGGAAATAAAGAAGGTCGCCTTTTTCGTACAGCCATTCGCATCGGTTACCGTGACGGCATAACTGCCGGAAATAAGCCCTGTTCTGTTTTGAGTGGTGCTGCCATTGTTCCACAGGTAGGTGTAAGCCGGATTACCACCGGTTACAGTAATCGCAATTGCACCGGTATTGCCTCCTTTGCAAACGACTGAGGTTATTGTTCCCGTAATAACAATCGGAACGTTTGGCGTAACCACTGCGGTTCCTGAAGCGGTACATCCGTTACCGTCCGTAACGGTAACGGTATAGGTACCTGAAGACAGTCCGCTGATATTTTGTGTCGTAGCTGCAGTCGACCACAGGTAAGCATATCCCCCTGTTCCTCCTGAAGGATTACTGCTGGCGACACCTCCGGTACCGGTACAACCGGCATTCGTTCCGGAAGGTACAACGGTCAGCAGGGCAGGTTCGGAAATCGTTCCGCTGACAACTGTCGTGCATCCATTGGCATCCTGAACGGTGAAGGAATAAGGACCGGCGGAAACGGTATGAGGTCCGTCATTGGTATAGGGTGAAGTGCCACCGTTAGCGGTTATGGTAACTGTTGTTGTTCCGCCAAAGCAGGCAATACTACCTTCGGTTTTGGAAGCCGTTAACTGGGAAGGCTCAGAAATCGTACCCGTAACGACTGTTGTACATCCATTGGCATCCTGTATGGTAAAGGAATAAGGGCCGGCGGAAACAGTATGGGGGCCGTCATTGGTGTATGGAGAGGTTCCTCCGCTGGCGGTAATGTTAACCGTAGTAGTTCCGCCGAAACAGGTAATGCTGCCTTCGGTTTTAGTAGCGGTTAATTGGGTGGGTTGGGAGATGGTTCCGGAAACGACCGTTGTGCAGCCATTGGCATCCTGAACAGTAAAGGAATATGGGCCGGCTGAAACGGTATGGGGGCCGTCATTGCTGTAGGGTGAAGTTCCGCCGCTGGCGGTGATATTAACCGTAGTAGTTCCATCGAAACAGGCAATGCTGCCTTCAGTTTTGGTGGCAGAAAGCACAGTTGGTTCATTAATGGTCGCCGTTGTGGTAGCAGAACAACCCGACCCCAGATCCGTGATGGTAACGGTATAAGTTCCCGTGGGCATGGACATCGTCTGTGTACTTTGACCGCTGCTCCAGAGGTATTGGTAGGGGCCTGTACCGGACACGGGAGTGCCGGTGGCGGTTCCGTTGCTACCGGAGCAGGCTGCATCGGTTGCACTTCCGGTTGCAGTTAATGTACAGCAGGTATAAACTAAAAATGATTTGCATGCCTGTCCGCTGCATCCATTGATATCCGTATAATCATAACACAGGTTATGGGTCCCCAGACTCAGGGAACCGGGATTAATGGCGACTGCTGAGATGGCATCAATGGTATACCCTCCCCCGCCGGGTGAGCCCTGGGAGGTCAGGGGGACGGATGCTGCATTGGCACAAATGGAATCCGGAATTCCGGAAAGGCCGACCACCGGATTGGGGTTTACGGTAAGCGTTACCAAAGAAGAAGTATCATTGGTTCCACAGGTTGTTGAAAGGATGCACTGGTACTGATGGCCATTTAATGCAGCCGTCACCCCGGTAAGGTTCAGGGTTGGAGAATTTGTTCCGGTTGCCGAACCGTTGTCATACCACTGGTAGCTGATCGTATTTCCGGCAGGAAATGATGGCAGGCTGGCATTGACATTAAACGCAGCATTTCCTCCTTCGCAAACCGCCGTTGACAACGGTTGGGTATTGAGGATGGCCCCGTTATTATTAGCCCTGTAACTTGTCCCGGAAACACCGGCGGCACCTGCAACAAAGGGTCCGTTATTATATGTTCCAATGGTGGTTATATCGGTACTGGCACATGCGCCATTCCAATAACTGACGAGTGTTTTCCAGCGAAAGACACCTCCGTCACCAAAATTAAATTTTAAATCGGGAGGTGCGCAGCTGAAAGCCAGCGAATTAGTCACCCGGATCCGGTAAAGTGTTAAAGGCGGATTTGTATTGGCGGGGATAACCGTCGGGGTGACGCAACTCACACCACCATTCGCAGTTAATTTTATGGTATTTTTCGGGGCTGGATCCCAGGTTGCCACGCCCGATATTCCGGTTCCTCCATAGGATAAAATGGTTATCGATGGAGTACCTGCCCCATACCATGAAGGGTTGATCGGAAGGCTTAACTGAAAGGTCCTTCCGTTAACCGATGATGCCGTGGTTGAACGTACTTTAACATCAAATTCATAGACCGTGGAGGAGGTCATGCTGTCATTATCGATATAAATCTCAAAATTCTGTGCTTTGGCATCCATGCAGAGCATGCAGCAGAGTCCGAAAATCAATAAGAGGAACTGTTGTAGGTTGTCCTTTTTCATGTGCAATTGTGTTGTCAAATTTTTCATTGGGTTGGGGGATTATTTTTGTTTGTTTGTTTAGTTTCCTTAAAACGGTCGCATGATGGTAATACCAAATGGAATATTATTTTCAAGAAGCCCATAATCACCAGCATCCACATAACCATCACCGTTTATATCATCTACATGATAGACACCTGAAATGCCCAAGGGTATGGTATTTTCCATTTCACCATAATCAGAAGCATCGATATACCCGTCCTGAACGCCCTGCAGGTTACCATCTGAAAGATCACCGCTCCAGAGCGCATATTTTCCAGGAGCAACATTAACCTGGTTACTTCCATAAGCCTGGGATGAAGCCGTGGTAAAATCATAACTGGTTACAGCGCTGAACAGGATGGAATCACCACTCCATGTTTCCATGACATTCCTGTGTTTGACCACGATGTAATAATAGTTCCCTTCAGCGCTTCCCGGAAATGTACAGGAAAGCGTTCCATTTGTTTTTACTATTCCCGTATTGCTGTATGCGGCTGAAAGGAGATTGGAGCCTGAATAAAGTTCGATGCGTGCGGAATCACAATCGGATGAATTGCCGCTATAGCCCAGCAAATACAACGGATTCGACAGGCTATCACCGGTTATAAAAAATCCCTGAATATAAAACTTCAGGTTCAGTGTAATCAGGCATTGGTTGACTGCAACGGCGGTCGTATCCGATGAAACACAATTATTGGAATCCGTAACCGTCAGCATATAATTTCCGGCATGGGCAAGCACCGCAGAACTGATAACCGGGTTGGCAGATGAGGAAGTATAACCACCCGGACCATTCCAGGCCCAGGTGTAAGCACCGGTACCTCCATTGACAACAGAAGAAAGATTAATGGGATATCCCACGCACACTGGTCCATTATTACCGGCGGCCACAGACAGCTGGGCGGGTTGTGAAATGTTTCCGCTGACCACGACGGTACAACCATTTGCATCCTGTACGGTAAAGGAAAAGGGGCCTGCGGAAACGGCATGGGGGCCGTCATTGGCATAGGGTGGCGTGCCTCCGAAAGCGGTAATGACAACGGTCGTTGAATCGCCGAAACACAGTATACTGCCCTCCGTTTTGGAAGTCGTTAAGGGCGCAGGCTCGCCAATCGTTCCGCTCACCGCCACACTGCATCCGTTTGCATCCGTAACGGTGAATGAATAAGGGCCTGCTGAAACGGTATGTGATCCATCATTGGCATAAGGTGGCGTGCCTCCTGAAGCAGAAATAACAACCGTTGTCGATCCGCCATTGCAGGCTATACTTCCTTCGGTCTTCACTGCTGAAAGTACGGGAGGCTGGGTAACCGTCACGGATACGGAAGCGGCACAGCCGTTATTGTCACTGATATTATACAGGACAGTTCCTGGAAACTGGGTATACGTTCCGGCTCCGGTATAGGGCGGTGTACCTCCGCTCCCGGTGATGGTCACCGTTGAACTTCCACCATTACATAAAACAGGGGTATGTGATTCCAGGGCAACTACAGTGGTCACGGTGGCCGAATTGGTAAGTATGCTTCCTCCGCAACTATAGCCAACCGCGCAACGGAACTGACAATTGTTGTCCGACGCTGTTACCGGGCTAAGCGTATACGTTGCAGCGGTGGCTCCACTTATATTGGTATATCCGCTGCCGCAATTACGCTGCCATTGATAGGTCAGTGACCCTCCTGCCGGAAAGGCCGGAGGTGAAGCTGACACGGAAAACACTGCATTATTACCGCTGCAGACAAAAAGTGATGCCGGCTGAGTCGCCAGGTTCGGGCTGTTATTATCATAGGGACTAACCGGGCTTTTGCCATCTGCATCCGTATTGGTCCACATTTCGCCATTAAAGGTTGGATTACCGGCCGATTGGGGCGGATAAAAACTTAAAGAACCGCATAGGCTGTCCCAAATAATGACTTCCGTCCGGAGCCTTAACATGGGTAAGGGTAAGGGTACGTAATTGAACTGAAGATCGGGAGCGGCACAACCAAAACCAAGAAATCCAAGGAGTCGTACACGAGCGATACGCAGCGGAACAGGAGTGACAACGGTTGGGATGGAGCATACGGCTGTATTAAATCCCATATTGACGACCTTATCGGTATTGTTCCATTGAAACGATCCGTTATATCCGCTCCCCGATAACTGGCTGCTTCCGGCAACCATGGTACAACCAATGGTTGGATTTGCGCCCACAAAAGCCGGGCTGACGTAAATTCCTGCCTGGAAACTTTTTAAATCAAAACTGGTCGTGGATCCGGTAGCCCTGATCATGATATCAAACTCATAATTCGTAAAGGTGGTTAATGAATCATTGGTAATGTAAATATCATATGTTGGATTCTGTGCATAACCCCAGGTTGAGGCTGCAAAGAAAAACCAGATAATTACAATTTGCTTCTTCATGTTGAAGGATTTAAACTGAATTTAAAATGGCCGTTGAATAGTTAATCCGTAGGGAATATTATTTTCCATCAAACCATAATCTGACGCATCCACATAACCGTCACCGGTTACATCGTCAACGTGGTAAACACCTGAAATTCCAAGGGGTATGGTATTTTCCATTTCCCCGTAATCGGAAGCATCGATATATCCATCGTGTACACCTTGCGTTATGCCATCGGAAATATCACCGCTGTAGATGGCCCATTTGCCGGGCGCAACCAGAATCATGTTGCTGCCATATGCCTGTGCGGCTGCGGTTGTAAAATCGTAGTTGGTGACGGGACCCATCAGTATCGAATCCCCGCTCCAGGTTTCCAGTGCATTCAGATGTTTGATTACGATATAATAGTAATTACCGGATGCAGCAGCAGGGAACGTGCAGGTCATGTTCCCGTTTGTATGGAAAATACCCTTAAAGGTATATGCTGCAGCATAGAGATTGCTTCCGGAATAAAGCTCGATGGTTGCGGTATCAGAAATAGTGGCATCCCCCGTATAGCCAAGCAGGTTCAGAATGTTATTCATCGTGTCACCAGGAATAAAATACCCCTGGATGAAGAACTTCAGGTTCAGGTTGACTGTCCCGCATGCATTTACGGTAACCGTTACGGTGGAGGTAGCTGTACATCCATTGGCATTTGTACCGGTAACAGTGTAAGTGGTGGTAGCTGCCGGTGATACATTCTGTACTGCTCCGCTCAAGCTGCCAGGCATCCAGGTATACGTTACAGCTCCCGTAGCTGTGAGCGTGGTGGAGCCTCCTGAACAGATGCTCACATCGCTGCCAGCGCTAACAATCATTACGGGTGGCTG
>CAYWHE010000187.1:0-8319 GCA_964458125.1 uncultured Flavobacteriaceae bacterium
TTAGGGTTTTATTCCCCGCCGCTTGCGGCGAACAAATAAAAATTTCCATGTTGATACCTCGCAGCTTGCTGCGAGGAGTTTCATTCTCCCGGGGTGAAGTCCCCGCACCCCGCAGCGAATTAAAAAGAGGACCGCGATACCACGTTGCTTGCAGAGGGGAAATTCACTGAATTTTGTGTGTAGTTTTAACTTTTGGCGGTAATCTCAAACATTTCATTTTAAATTTCAAACTGAATTGTTAAAGCGTTCATATCCAGCTAGTAAACTCTTGCATTAAACCTTTCAGATATCCGGCTGTTTAGTATATTTGTAGCCATTAACGAAAAAGCATGTCAGTAAAAATTAAATTTAAAAACAGGGACCAGAAGGAATTTTTTCCAACCCTGCAGCAGCGCGTAAACGAGTATTTTGAATCCAGGAAACTCAGGAAAAGCGGGAATTGGCAGATGAAGGCCAAGTTGATTTTTTTTCTTGGCGGTTTTATATCCCTTTATATATTGATCATACTGGACCTGTTTAATCCCTGGATATTATTGGGATTATCCCTGCTGCTCGGGTTTTTTACGGCATTCGTAGGTTTTAATATTTCACACGATGCCGTACATGGAGCCTTGTCATCAAAAACCTGGCTCAACCGTGTTTTTTCGTATACCTTTAACCTGGCCGGCACCAATGAATATATGTGGAACATCATGCATAATGTGGTTCACCATACCTATACGAATATTCCCGGACATGATGATGACCTGGAGCCGGTATCACTGATCCGTTTATCAACTGAAAAGAAATTAAAAAGGGTGCATCGCTACCAGCACTGGTATGCCTTCTTCTTCTACACCCTGACAACCTTATCCTGGGTGTTTAAGAAAGATTTCGACACTTTTTTTCGCAGGCAAATCGGGAATTACGAAAATAAAAAGCATCCGGCACGCGAATACTTCATTCTGTTTTTCTCCAAGGCATTATACCTGTTTATTTTCCTTGCCCTGCCCATTATGCTGCTGAGCGTTCCGTGGTGGCAGGTGGTATTGGGCTTTATTGTGCTTCACCTGGTGGAAGGCATTACGCTGGCCGTGGTGTTTCAGCTTGCCCACGTGGTGGAAGGCACCGAATTTCCTGAGCCGCTTGATGATGGCAGTATGCAGAATGCCTGGGCCATTCATCAGGTGAAAACAACCTCTAACTTCGCGCGAAAGAGTTTCCTGGCCAACTGGTTTTTTGGTGGATTGAATTTCCAGATTGAACACCACCTGTTCCCGCAAATCTGCCATGTGCATTATCGCAGGCTTTCCGTCATTGTCAAGCAGACTGCAGAAGAATTCAACATCACCTACCTGGAACATAAAACGATGTGGGACGCTTTGCGTAGTCATACACGTATGCTGCGCAGGCTTGGACGGGAGGAGACCCTGTCCAGTTCACCGGCCCGGTTCAGCTGACAGCTTCCCCGGGATAAACGAATTAAACATGGAGCATTCGCACGTTGCAACGAATGAATGTTATCCAAACCAAGTAAAAAATCATCTTTCGCCGGATGCTGACAGGAGCAATATCAGCCCCATTTTCCGGCCTGACTGAAAAGCAAATATTCAACCCAAGAAGACTATTGATGAAAAAAACCGTTTTAATCCTGCTCGTCAGCTTCCTTCCCTTCCATTCCATCCAGGCCCAGGCCCCTACTACGCTTGAAGAGTATACATTTGTGATTGTTGGTTATAAGCTCCAGTTAAATATGAAACTGGAAATGAAAAAGGGATATAGCCTGAAGGATTTGGACTCCTACGTGGAAGAGGACCGCAAGGTTGAATTCAAAGCCCTGACACGGGATGGTGAAAAGGCCCCCTGTGCCATCATGATGATATATTTGCTGCCCCACGGTGCGGCTCCTCAGTATTACTGCATTCCTTCCGGCAATGCTCCGGCGGACCTCTGGGACAAATATTACACCAGCATAAAAACAGGCAGTGACAACCCCGAACAGCGGTTTCGGTTTTTCAGTCTGGCCATCGCCAAACTGATGATGAAAATGAACGGAGACGGCAAATAATTCACCGTCAGGAGAAAAATCCTGTGGTTGGCAGATGGAACAAATTATTTTCAATAGCCCTTTTTACCGGCTCTGCTTTCCGAACTGGGTGTTTAATTTTCCGGTTTCACAACCGATTTAACCAGGTGCATCAGGTCCTCTGGGGGGTGATAACCTTCTGAAGACAGCAGGGGATTTTCATTTTTATCAATAAGGTATATAGCCGGAAACCCGGTTGCGCCAAATTTTTGCACAAGCCTCTTTCCATCCCCGCTTTCACCATCCAGTTCCATACAAATAAAGGCATCATTAAAATAGGCCCCTACTTTTTTATCGGCATACGTGGTCTGCCTCATCTTTTTACACCACCCGCACCAGCTGGTGGAAATGTCCAGGAAGATAAGTTTATGCTCCCTGCCGGCCTTTTCCCTCGCCTCTTGCCAGGTACCCGGGTAAAAAATCAGGCCCCCTGTTGACTCCTGTTGAGTTGCAAATGAGCTTAGCAAAAGAATTGGGATAAACACCTTTAACAGGCTATTCATTAATTTCATGGCAAGGATCGCTGGAATATGCGTATGGGTAAAAATTTAATCAATGAGACTATCGTTTCAGAAGCTCCAAAGGAGCGAACTGAAGCGATTTAGTCGAATTGATCCCGATGGCTTTGTCCTTCGGGATCTTAGGGTTTTATTCCCCGCCGCTTGCGGCGAACAAATAAAATTTTCCATGTTGATACCTCGCAGCTTGCTGCGAGGAGGTTCATTTGACTTCATTCATGCAAACAAATGACAGCCGGAATTGAAATCGATGAATGATCGTTTTACGGCAGCTTGTAAACTGTTCATTTTTATCGCAGAAATATTTCGCAGAAATGAATAACCGGTCAACCATAACTCCAAATTTGCAATTCAATGGAATTCCCGATGTGAAATTTTTCCGGACGGCAGTTCATGGGTTGCATCGGTCAGATTCGGTCAGGTAAATATAGGCAAATTTCAGATTCTAAATGCTCTCAAAAAAAACTATCTTGGCAGCTTCATGTCCATGTATTCAATGGTTATAAATATTGGCCGGCTGATCCTGTCTGCTGTAATGATGATGTCTGCTGCAGGATGTTCCAACCCTTCATCCAGGAATCCCGGAAAGACCGTTTTTCGTTATAATGAAAATGTCGGCATCACCTCCCTTGACCCTGCATTTTCAAGAAGCCAGGCCAATATCTGGGCCTGTATGCAGTTATTTAACGGATTGGTGCAACTGGATGACAACCTGCAGGTACAACCGTGTATTGCCACATACTGGGAGGTGCTGGATAGCGGTAAAACATACCGCTTTCATTTGCGGCAGGATGTCATGTTTCATGATGACCCGGTCTTTCCTGAAGGGAAGGGCCGGCCGGTGAAAGCATCCGATTTTGTCTACAGCCTCCGGCGTCTCGGTGATGAAATGTTGGCTTCACCCGGATTATGGGTGATGAACATGGTGGAGAGAAATGCTTCAGGTAAAATTAATGCCACTGCTCCCGATGATTCAACCCTTCTGATTAAACTTCAAAAGTCGTTTCCGCCTTTTTTGGGACTGCTGTGTACACCCTACTGCTCGGTTGTTCCCCGGGAAGCCATTGAAAAGTACGGGCAGGATTTCAGAACCCATCCCGTTGGTACGGGTCCTTTTATTTTTAGAATGTGGGAGGAACGCACCCGGCTCATCTTGTGGAAGAACACCCGGTATTTTGAAAAGGATTCAGGCAGGAGCCTGCCTTTCCTGGATGCAGTGTCGGTTTCGTTTATCCCCGATAAACAGGCAGCATTTCTTGAATTTGTAAAGGGTAACCTGGATTTTGTTTCCGGAATTGACGCCAGTTATAAAGATGATTTGCTGACCCGGGAGGGTAGGCTAAAAAACAAATACCATAACCGCTTTCGAATGGAAATCAGTCCATACCTGAATACTGAATACCTGGGGATACTGGTGGATTCAAATTCAGCAGGACATCAAAATCCCCTGCTCAATAAAAAAATAAGACAAGCCATCAACCTCGGATTCAACCGAAGGAAAATGGTGAAATACTTACGCAATAATATCGGCACACCTGGAACTGCAGGTATCATCCCGGCAGGTATGCCGGGGTTTGATTCCAGCCGTGTCCGGGGTTTTGAGTATGATCCCGGGCGATGCCGGAGCCTGCTTGCTGAAGCAGGATTTCCGGGAGGAAAAGGTCTTCCTGAAATGGTACTGCATACCACGCCGGAATATCAGGACCTATGCGAATATATACAGGGACAGCTTCGTGAATCCGGTATTCCCGTGCGGACCGAGGTGAACCAGGGTGCACAGCACCGGGAAATGGTAGCCCGGCAGAAGCTGAATTTTTTTCGCGCTTCCTGGATCGCTGATTACCCGGATGCCGAAAATTATCTTTCCCTTTTTTATTCGCCCAACTTCGCCCCTCAGGGTCCCAATACCACACATTTTAAAAATGCACCTTTCGACAGCCTTTACGAGAGGTCACAGGAAACCTGGAATGATTCCTTGCGGTATGTCCTTTACCAGCAAATGGATCAGCTATTAATGGAAGAAGCGCCCGTTGTCGTGTTGTATTATGACCGTGTGCTTCGCTTGTCCGGAAATCACGTAACCGGTTTGGGCAAAAACGCCCTAAACCTGCTCTCACTGAAAAAAGTAAGGATTTCCCGGTGACCTACCGGATGATGGTCACCCTTCCGGTTATTTCTTTGTGTTCACCATGGAAGGTAACGACTTTGACCAGGTATACATATGTATCCTGCTGGCACACGGCTCCTGAATTGTTGACCCGTCCATTCCACCCGTCTTCCATGTTTTCCGAAGAAAACACACGGTTGCCCCAGCGGTCAAAAATAATCAGCTGCATGCTGGTAATGCCAATCCCGCTTACCCGGAAGAATTCATTTCTGCCATCATCGTTTGGTGTAAAGGCATTGGGTATGTATAGCGTGAAATCAGGCTCAATGATCACCTGTTCGTAGACGGTATCCTGGCAGGCATGATCGTTTTCAACGATGAGGCGAACGATGTAAGTACCCGTATCCTTATAATAGTATTTCGGGTTTTGAAGAATCGAAGTGCCGGTGCCGTCACCAAAATCCCAGTCCCAGTTGATACTTCCTGCGCTCTTATCCTCAAATGAAATCAACGGATGAAGAATGCTGGCCCTGTTGGGATCAGCGATGAAGGAGGCTTCCGGTATGCCGAAGGTGCTGATGGCATTCCGTTTTATGATGGAAGATACACAACCTTCGGATGAAGTGACCTCCAGTGAAACATCATAAACACCGGCAACGGTATAGATATGGACCGGGTTTTGAATGGTATCCGTAAAGCCATCGCCAAAATTCCAGAAAACATGGGATTGGAGTGAGGTAATGGTCTGGTTGGTGAATGTTACATTCAGCGGGATGCAGCCTTCTGACGGGTCAATGGCGAAATTAACAAGCGGCAGGGGATTCACCACTACGATTACAGAATCCAGTGCTACAGGCGTTCCGCAGTTATCCGATACGGTCACCAGGTAAGTGGTGGTAACGGCGGGACTGACATTTACAACAGCTGAATGTCCGGCCTGGTTGCTCCAGGTATACGTATAGGGTCCACCGTTTCCTCCTCCTCCCTGGGCCGAAAGCGTGGCGGATTCACCTGTGCAAAGTGCGGTATCTGCTGAAGTGGTTACCGACAGGGCTGGATAAACCGTAATGGTGACCACCTTTTTTGTAGTCGTACAGTTGTTGGCATCCGTGACACTGACCGTATAATCCGTGGTAACGGATGGTGCAACCTGCTGGACCTGGTTGGTATTGCCGTTGCTCCAGTAAAAGGAATACCCACCCGTACCTCCGGTCGCTGTGGCAGTCAGCGTAGCGGTTTGCCCGATGCACAACGTGGTGGCTCCTGTAGCGTTGAGGAGTAACTGCGCAGGTTCGTTGACCTGGATGCCGGATTGGGAGGTACATCCGTTCTGGTCGGTAACCGTAACCGTATAGAGACCTGGAGTTAGCCCGCTGATTGAAGATACCCCGGCAGCTCCGGTACTCCAGTTGTAATTGTAAGGAGAAACACCTCCCGTCGGGTTGACTGCTGCCGCACCATCATCAGCTCCTTTACAGGTGATGTGAATGACCGATGGATTGGTTGCGAGGATGGATGGTGAACTCACCTGCATAACAAGCGAAGTTGAACAGGCATTGGCATCGGTAACAGTAACCGTATAGTTCCCGGCAACAAGGGACTGTGCGGATGCACCATTTCCGGAACCCGTGGACCATAGGTAAGTATAGTTGCCCGTACCACCGGTGACCGTAAGCGTTATGGAGCCATTAGTCCCTCCAAAGCAGGATACCGGAACCACCACTGGCTGAATGAGAACAGGAGGAGGTTCTGAAACCGTTGCTCCGGCACTTGACGTGCAGCCGTTGGCATCTGTAATGGTTACCGTATGTGTCCCGGCCTGAAGGCCGGATGCAGATGCCACCGACTGGCCGGATGACCAGGAGTATTGATAAGGCGGGATTCCGCCCGTTACCGAAACCAATGCAGATCCGGTTGCGGAACCAAAGCAAAGGGCATCCGTTGCCGTGGTCTGAAGGGTAAGTGCACCTGGTTCGGTGATGGTAACCGAATCCATGGTTGAACATCCGTGGCTGTCTGTCAGGGTAACAATATAAACAGCTGCCGCCAGGTTTATGGCCACACTGCTGGTGTTGCCATTCGACCAGATGTAATTGTATGGCAAGGTTCCGCCTGCTCCGGTTACGGTTGCAGTTCCATCGGCAGCGCCATGACAGGTGGCGGCATTGGAAACGATGCTCGTGGAAAGTATGGCCGGCTGAAGGATCTGAACAGAAACTGAAGATTGGCATCCGTTGTTATCGGTAACGGTAACCGTATAGGACCCCGCTGACAGTCCGGAATTAACGGAGGTTGTTGTTCCGTTGGACCAGGAATAACTATAGGGTGGTGAGCCTCCTGTTTGGGTTGTTGTTGCTGCACCATCGGATGCGCCATAACAGGAAGGATTGGTGATATTACTGATGGATAACGAAGGCCCGGATAGATCCTGTACCACGACGGACTGGGATGCGCTGCATCCCGACTGATCCGAAACGGTTACGGTGTAGGTAGCAGCAGGAATGCCTGAGATTGAATCTGTCGAAAATCCTGTTGACCATAAATAGGTATAACCCGGGCTGCCTCCGTTGGCGGTAACACGGGCTGATCCGTTGGATGCCCCGCAGGTGGAAGAAACCGTCTGGAAATTCAGGAGTATGGCCGTAGGTTGTGACACAACAGCAGTGGCTGTCTGGCTGCAGCCGTTACCATCCGTAACTGTTACCGTATAGTTTCCCGCCGGGACAGACAGTGGAGAAGAAAGGGTGGCGCCATTAGACCAGGACCAGGAATAGGGTGCTGTTCCGCCTGCCGCCCATGCCTGAAGGGTGCCATCTGAGGAGCCAAAACAGAAGGCATTGGTGGCAGATGTATTTACCGAAATAACGGCAGGCTCGGAAACAACAGAAGTGGTGGTTGTACTGCATCCGTGTGCATCTGTAACTGTAACCGTATATGACCCGGCATAGAGGAAATAAGCTGTATCCATGATTGCGCCATTGGACCACAGGTAGCTGTATGGCAAAGTTCCTCCGTTTGCACTGACCGTCGAGTGACCACTGTTTTCTCCGTTGCAAAGCGCTGACTGGGCGGAGGCGGCTGCCTGGAGCTGGGATGGCTGCAAAATTGTAAAGTTAACGATAGTACTGCAACCGCTGTTATCGGTTACCGTGACGGAATATGTACCCGTATCCAGTCCGGCAACATTCATGGTTGTAGCCCCGGTGGACCAGTTGTATAAATAAGGCGGAACACCTCCGTTAGCGGTAACCACGGCCTGCCCGTCAGCCAGTCCCAAACAACTCACATCGGTTTGTGTTACCGAAGCAGCCGGCCCGGAAAGATTGATTATCGTTACGGCAGCTGAGGCCGTACAACCTGAAGCATCCGTGGCAGTGACGGCATAGGTACCGGCCAGGATACCGGAAATGGTTTGCGTGGTCGTTCCGTCTGACCAAAGCCAGGAATAGGGACCATTGCCACCGGCAGCACTTGCTGTCGCGCCTCCGTTTGCAGAACCACAGGTTGTTGACTGCGTCACGGAATTGATGTTGATGGCAGCAGGCTGTCCAATAACAGCGGTCGATGAAGTGGTTCAACCATTTCCATCGGTAACTGTAATCGTGTAATTGCCGGACAATAAGCCAGTA
>CAYWHE010000188.1:0-8291 GCA_964458125.1 uncultured Flavobacteriaceae bacterium
TTGGGGGTCAAAAACGGCATTTCGGGAGGTTGACGGACGTCAGATTTTGGGCCGGCAGCCCAAAAACAATCAGCCTATTTCAGCCCCCGGCATTCTTCCATAAAATGACATCAAACAGGAGTGCATGGTCAGCAGGCAATGACATGCTTTATACGTATCACGGTGAAGAAATCATAACTGATGAGAAAATTTTTGTTCATGATATGTTCAGAGTCATACCTACAGCCAATTCGTTCCAGCCGGTAATATAAGCAGGCCGGGGGATTCCATTCACCTGACCCGGTTCAAAACCTCATCTTTCCCTGTTGCAGCATGGTTTGCCGAAGGCTAATTCGATACAGGAAAACACCGGTTTTCAATCCTTGCTTTTCCTGGTCGATGGTCACCTGATGGCTGAAAGGCATACGAACCATCAGCTTCCCAGCAGGGGAATACATTTCAAGCAGGAGTTTTTCGTCCTGCAGAACTCCTCCTGCAATAAACGTGATCCGTCCGCTTTGCAGAATCAATTTAACCGGTGGGACCTGTTCCGGATTTTCCGTAACGGAAACCCCGTTCAGCCAGTTGTTGTAAAGGGTTTGCAGGGAGTCGATGGGATCCACCGGGTAGGACGCATTTCCGGGATAGGCCATGTACAGGTCCAGGTGAAAATTGCCGGCGCTGTCGGAGGGCAGGGCCACGCGCAGGAAGGATGATAAAGAAGAAAGCCCGTACTGGGCGCATCGGGTATCGGCACCCACCACATTGGCTCCCTGCAAGGCTGCCATCAATTTATCAGCCAGTGTCCCCGTGGCCGTCAAATAATGCGCTTCCATGGAATCGAGGATATGCTGCCCGAGCAGGATGTTTCCCTGTATGCTGTAACCCGGGCCGGTGATATGGTTTTTATAATCGTTGCAGCCTGCACCTGTAAATGCTGCGCTGCGGGGATGTCCGCCGTTAACATCCACGATACCGTACTGCCGGATGGAGGCATTGCCCTGGGCATCATTCTGCGAAAGCCAGTCGATGATCTGCTGTGCCGAATCTCCCGCCATCATTCGGGCGCGGGCATTCTGCTGGTTGGCCGCCAGCCAGTAAGCCTGGGTGTGAATGGCGCCTATTCCCGGAATAATATCGCTGATGATCAGCGCTCCATGCGGCGCCACCGGAAGGGAGATGGGTACACAGGAAGCACCAGCACTTCCGATCTCTCCGGTCACGGAATCGATGGCTACGATGGAAAAAGTGTCCTGAGAATGCGATAAAACAGGGACACAGGCGAATAAAACAATGAGCAAATTCTTCATGTGAGGTTGGTGAGGTAAAGGATAAATATAAAAGTACAAAAAAAGATGATGCCAAAACCAATGACCGGGGAAAAGGAATGGGACTGTCTTTCTTTCTTATCAGTGTCCATTTTTGATACGCCGAAGATTAACCTTCAAATCCCGCTTTCACTACCTTAATGCCACCATTCCTTTTAATCGAATTAACAGGCCTTTCAGTCCGGCATTACTTCATCGTTAGCGTGTCCCTCTATGTGTATTAAATTTGTTTCGGGTTTTATGCTGGTCATTTTAACCGCTCTGGTTTTTATGGAATGATTACCTTTAGGCCTCCTGTGAAATCATGGTGTTATGTATGATGCGTATTGCGCTTTGATGAAACGTTTCATTTCCTTTTCCCTCTCCGGAATCCTCGTGGTATTGCTGGCAGGCAATTACCTGTTTATTCAACCGGCAGCGGCGCAGCTAACCACCCGGGCCTATTCCTGGCAGGCCCCTTCGATTAGCCAGCCGAACATCATACCCTTTTGCTGGGTGGGAACCTATGCCTGGCCCGGACAAATGTACCCGATCGGTGATATTGCAGGGATTACAGCACACCTGCTGTCTATGCCCGCCGGACACCGTTGCCTTTTCCTCTGGAACCAGCACCGGGACATGGTCAACTTTACTGCCGATGAACTGAAAGATTCCATAACCCTGCAGGTGCAGGGATTTACTGACACGCTGCTTGTTTTTCATCCCTTTCCCACTGTTTGGTGGGATTCCGGTGCCGCCTATGTGGCCCGTTTTCACGATACCCTGTTTTCGAGCCTGGCCGCTGCCGGGGCGCCATTGGATATGGTCGTGCTTGACTTTGAACAGAATGTTTCCAACTGGACACTGAGCAGTTCGCTGAACGGCTATGCCATTCACCCGGCCGATAAGGATTCCATTTTAACCAACCTTTATACCGCCATTTCAGCTGATGCGCGTTCCCCGTCCATGCTGTCACAACTGGGTTTCACCGATCTTCTGAAAGTAAAAAATTATATGCAGAACGGAAATGAATACCTGGTTTTTAATGATTACTGGTGGTCCAAAAGATCAGCTTATATTCAGACAGCCATTGTCGATCCGCTTCACCAGTATTATCCACAGGCCAAACTGTCCAACTACGGAGATGTCCACGTCAGCGGTGATTTTCCGGTACCGGATTTAAATGGTCATCAAATTTATTGCTGCAACAATACCGGGACCCACAGCGGTACACATCAATCGGGCTCGTATTACGGCGGTTTGGGACAGATCTGCACCACCAACCTTCCACCCGGCGTTACCACATTTGATTGTACTCCATTTCAGGCCCTGCTTTTTACCACCAATCACATGAAATCGGCCCGGCTGAGCAATCCGGCTCCGCTTATTGGCTGGGTGGCATTTCCCAGCTTTCAGGAAAACAATAAAATTCAGTTTTGCAACTCCCCTTATTTTTTTGAGAATCTTTTTCATCTTCTGCTCTCCGGCAGCCAGGGACTCTTATACTGGAACCCAACCTTTCCGTCAGGTCCTCCGGATCCGGTACACTGGCAGGAGGCCCAGCAGGTGAGCCAGGCCATGTTGGAATTTGATTCTTTCTGGATGCATTCATTCCCTGACACAACGCTTTATTACCCCGCAGATACCATAACAAGCTGGGATGCCCCTTACGTGCTCACCGGTATGGAATCCGATTCCTTGGTGCTGTGGCGATTTACACCCCGACTGGATTCCCTGCATACCAGCCCTGTAGATTACCTGGTGTCAAACAATCCGTTGAGTTTTCATGTCATGGGAGTCCCCTTAACCTTTCCTCCCGGCTCCTTTATAGACAGTAACAATGCCGTTTCACAGGCCGGGCTGTGGATTGCCAGGAATAAAAACACCACAACAGGAGGAACCGGCGACCTGATATCACCTGCCTTTCACGTCTCTCCCAATCCCTTCATCAATCAAATCAACATCAGCAGCCAGGTAACCGATTACACCTGTGTGCTCAGTACTTTGTTAAACCAGGAAATTTATGCGGGCACAAATATCCGTAAACAAGATTTTTCATTCCTTCAGAAAGGCGTCTATATTCTGAAAATCAAACCTGTCAATTCCCCGTTGTGGAAGAACTTCAAATTGCTGAAGCAATAGAACCGGAACGGAATTATTCCGGCCGGCCGCTTGACCCGGATAAGTAAAAAAAATCAACAATAATCATGAAATTCCTTTTATACCTGTTCACCGCCAGTCTGATCCTGCATGCTGCAATTGCGCAAACCATTAACAGGCCTGTTTTTCCTCAACAGGCGGTGAACCGCATTCGGGCCACTCCGCCTGGAATGAATACACCTGCAGCAATGGAGGAACCGCCTATGCGGGCCGGAAGCCGGACCGGGGTATTCCAGCTCCTTCAAAAAGAAGCGGCATTTGTAATTCCCGATCCGTTGAACGGACATCCGGAAAACCGCCTGCCTGCCGATACGATATTGGTGGGGGATGTGCCGAACGACACCCTCCTCATCACGGGTACCTGGAATCACCAGGGTCCCATCTGGGTGTTTAATGACGGTGTGCTCATCTTTTACCATGCGAATGTCATCAACCAGGGTGACCTGGTCGTTTGGGGAAACGGAACAGTACTGTCCGATTCCTCCTCCCTGACTTTTCCCCAGCAATATTTTTATGAACGTGGAATTATCGCCGTGCAGCATGCCTATATCCATCTCCAAAATACGGCTTTCAATTACAGCGGGCTGTCGCATAATCTGGTGATTGGCGACTCGTCCCTGGTGGAACTGGTAAACATACACCAGAACGACTGGACCACCTGCGGCTTGTTTGGGCATGGCAGTTTATACATGAACGGCTGCAACCTGGGCGGGGAATTTATACTAAGCGATTCCTCCAATTCCTCCTTTGTCCATGCAGACACCCTTATTTTATGGCATCAGTTTCCTTCTGCATCGGTGATTAATTATGCCTTTCCGCCTGGTGATTCTGTTTTCAATTATGTATTCAACCCGTTCATCCCCGGTATCAGCGGAATCGGATACCATGCATTTGCCGATTCCTGTCATATGGTGATGTGGGCCCTGATGCCGGTAAACGGTTCCGATGTGACGATTTCGAATTCCACGATCCGGGCTATCGGGGCCTGGTTTACACAGGGGGACAGCGTTTCGGTTACGGGGGTATTGAACAATTCTTCGTATACGAATTATGTGATGCCGGTCACCGACCGGAACCTCCACCTGCTGAACACCGGCGTGCAAACCTGGAGTTTCTATGTGTTTGACTCCTCCCGGGTGATGATTGACAGTTGCCGGCTGGGGGAAGTTGGCTGCCAGCAGCATTCCTTCCTCACTTCTTCTGATTTTCTGCTGGATGGCAGCGGCGGCTATTTCTGGGCCACGGATACCAGCGTAATCATAGCTCAGGGTGTAACCGTTTATTCAACCGTCCGGAGTGAAAAAAACGGCATTTTCATCCTCGCCAACAGCTGGCTTCCTTTTAGCGCTCCTTCGGCCATTGGTAACAGTTTGTTGGTATGCATACAGGATTCCCTGGCCGGCGATCCTGTTCCCTTTGACGGCGCCACAGCATGGATGCAGAAAATCGACGGACCCGATTCGGCCCTCACCCAGTCGGCGATTCCGGTAACGGGCTCGGCATGGATTGATCCGGGGCCGGCAGGCAGCTGGATGGACTTCGGGCTTTACAGCCTTTTTTATCAACCCGCCGGAGGACCTGGCTGGGTCCCCATCGTGCTGGATTCCATCACCGAGGTGCATCAGAACATACTGGGCGTCTGGAATACCAATGGCTTGCCGGCAGGCGTTTATTTCCTGTGCCTGCTTGTTAAAAACAACCTGAACGACAGCGTGGAAGCCATCCGTCCCGTCATCCTGTCACCCTCACCCGTATACGTTAGCGAGAATGCTGGCCATTCCAGCCTCTTCGTATTTCCCAATCCTGCCCATGATCAGCTATACATCCTTCATGATCATCAGCAACCGCTTCGGCTGGATCTTTTTAATTCAGCGGGTTCGCCCGTATGGCGGCAGGAGTTGCCGAACAACTTTACGACTGTTCCGCTTCAGGGACTGGCCGGTGGTAATTATTTTTACCAGTTGAACGCCGGAATGAAATGCCTGAAAGCGGGCTTTCTGATAAAAGAGTAGTTTTCACCCGGCTGGAATTCGGGGCCAGCAAAATCCAACCCGCTATATGAGCCGGAAATTCATGCTGCTTGCTGCCAATTATTTCCCGTACCATTTCAGCTGCAATTAAGAAACACTCCTTTGTCCTTCAGGTAATTTAAAATAAAGCTGACAGCCTTTTCGTCCTCTCCCAACACTTCAGGTGGCACCACTCCCTTTTTACGGCAGGTGCCGCTCAAAACCAGGTTGGCAGCAGCGGCACAGGTAAAGCCTGTCGTACGGGCCATGGAGGAAAGATTTTCCCTTTCATCATAACGATCGAACAAATTATACGTGTACGTTTTCTCCCTGCCTTTCTCCTTTCCGGAAATGACAATACGCATAACGGTAAACTCCTTTTCTTCAGGATTTAGTTTCCATTGGGGTAAAAGAACTTTGGCCGTTACCTCCAGCGGCTTCACCTTCACGCCTTTCACATGAACCTCCTCCGTACCGAACATACCGGAGTCATGCAGGGCCATGATCACATCCCGGTGCCCGGGGTAACGAAGGGTTTTTTCTTTCATGACTGACACCCGTTTCGTAAACATCAGGGAACGCAATCCGTCTGTATTAAACGCCTCCAGTGTCCCGATTTCCGGAAACTCCACCAGCTCGGGTTCCGAAAGGGCCGGCCTGACCACGATTTCACCATGTTCAACCAGGCGTGCAGGCCGCGTATATTCCTCGATCACGTCAATGGGAGAGAATGGAGCCTTGTATTGAAAAGGCAGGGTGCGCGTTACGGGAAGACCACCGACCATACAGATAAATGAATTTACCTTCATCCTGCCGTAATGATAGCCAAGCAGCAGGTTGTCCAGACCGGGCGCAACACCGCAGTCAAAAATAGCGGTGCAGTTTTTTTTCTTTGCCAGCTTATCCAGTTCCAGGGCGTTCTCCGGAAAAAAAGAAATGTCCACCATATTCTTTCCGCATTCGATCACTTGTTTAAATACCTGGAATCCCAGGAATCCAGGTACAGCCCCAATGACCAGGTCGGCATCGGCCACCAGTTTTTTTATACGCTTTAAATCGCCGAAATCGGCATCAGCGGATTCTATTCCATATTTCTCCTTCAGGACGGACAATGCATCCTTACTTCTATCAACGGAGGTCACCCGGAAGCCGCGTTTCAATTCACGTGCTATGGCGCTGCCCACCATGCCTGCTCCGAGAACAACTACCTTACGTTTCATTTTTTTTTAAAGGCAAAGCTACCATTCGGGATGAAATCAAGGTTAAAGAGGACAGGAAAAATTATGGTCCTTTATTATTCGTAAATCCAACGAAGTAATTTCCCTGATAAATTATTCAGCCACTGTTCCAAATAACGGGTCTTTTAACAGTCGCCGCTGATTTGCTCCGGAAACGCGAAGCATTCTTATGGTCAACTCGTTTGGCTATTCACATGAAAACAAATCAGTGATAATGATTCATTGAATTAACAATTTCATTGCAGAACCTATTGCTTTACAAAGCGGCTGCGCAGGAGGGTGTTTTTATCGTTAATCAGCAACATATACATACCCCTGTTCAGGGATGAAACATCCAGTTTCATGGCCTGGCCGGATTGAAACAGGTTTGCAGACAGTACCTCCTGTCCTGTCATGGTGATCATCCGCACGTTCCACTCCCCCTCCGGAATTCCAGGTCGGACGGACAAAAAATCACCAACAGGGTCAGGATAAACTTCCAGGTTCCCTTTGGCTGAGATATTTTCCAAACCTGAGCTGGAGGTATACGTTCCGCTCCGGAATTTCACGGTCCCGGAATTATCATCCTGCCATACCACATAAATATTGCCGTCATGCATGGCGACATCGACATTGGTTATGTGGTTCATATCAACAGTATCGGCAACAGCCGGCAACCCGTTGGCGATATTTCCTGAAAACAGTATGGGCAATTCATCGCTGCCGCTGACGGCTTGCTTCCATACGATGGCCACAGCCTGATCATAGGATGCCATACGGGGAAAGTTCTGGGTGGTTAAACCGGGCAAGGCTCCGGTCAGGTATTGCACCGATGGAGCCTGGGGGTTGCTGAGGGAAACGGCGCTGAAACAGGTCCGGGCCATTCCGCTGGCTGCGCTCATAAAAACACTGTACAGGGTGTCATTGATGATGACCCCGTCAGGTCCGCTGGCCGGGCAGCTGGCAATCATCCAGTTCAGGTTGTCGGCAGCAAAACCCGTATTGAACGTCAATCCGGAATCAACAGACAAACCGGCCCAGGTATCGCGTATATTGTTATTGTTATCCCTGTAGAGCATGATGGTGTAGGCGTCCTTAATCAGCAGGCTCCCGGGACAGCAATCGCAGACGGTTGATGCCGGACTGCTCCAGCCGCTGGCTTTGATATCCGCAGAAAAAGTGTTGCCATTATCGGATGAGCGGGTCACCACCCAGCGGGCACTGGAAAATCCCGGATTAAATTTCATGAATCCCACCTGGGGGTTTCCGTTGTGATCCACGGCAACTGCGGGGAAACGACTGATGCTGTCGGCTATAAAGTCAACCTGCACAGGAGGAGAAAACGATTGTCCTCCGTCAAACGAGGAGATCAGGTAAATATGACTGGTATCAGATCCTTCCGGAATACGCTTCATCACCAGGTAAACAGTATCCCCTTTAGCAGCGATATCGGGTCCCATCCAGGAAGCGGTGGCAATGTCCAGCCACATCGGGTTTACCTGTACGGGCTGGGAAAACGCGCTGCCCGTCCAACGGGAAAGAAACAGGGAGGCATCTGACATTCTGCCCCAGATCACCAGGGGATCACCCTGGCCGTCCGTAACGATGCGGGGATGCAT
>CAYWHE010000189.1:0-8281 GCA_964458125.1 uncultured Flavobacteriaceae bacterium
ACCCGAGAGATTATCCACCGCCAGTGAATTTGCCTGGTCACTGCCTGTTCCTGTAGCTCCGTTATAGGTCTTTTTCCATTTAAACCCTCCGGCATCGTTAAATTTGACCGTTAAATACTGGTTGCCGCTGGCTGCGGAAACAGAATACCCGGTAACATACAACTGGCCCTTTTGGTCAACGGTTATATCCTCAGGCGTATCGTTATTGCTTCCATTACTGTTATAAGTACCGGACCATAAAATGGATCCGGCAGGATTCAGTTTGGCAACCACCCAGTCGCTGCCCGATACCCCGTTATTGCCAATCTGTCCGGCGACATAAATATTTCCGTCTCCATCGATGGTGATATCCTTGCCTGAATCAGACGAGCCTCCGGGGCCCCAGAAATAATTCCGCCATTGTTCCACCAGCGAACTGTTGTATTTAATGATGGCCATATCATTTCCATAAAACGAATCATAATAAAAACTGATCACGATGTATATGCTTCCATCCTGGGCAATCACCATCCTGCCCGGAATATCATTGTGCGGAAAACTGTCGGATGCACTGTGGTTTGTCAGGTGCAGCGCAGAAACTATACTTCCCGTCAGACGGTTATAACGCTCCAATACCACTTCTGTTCCGACGGCATAGGGTGATGGTGACAGAGGCAATGAATAATACTCCTTACCTAAAACATAAATATCATTGTTCAGCGGACTATAACTCAAATCCCTCGTACCGGTGGTGGGATCCAGTCCCAGAATATTGGGCCGGCTGCCGTTGTGATATGATGTCCAGGTAACCGGCTGGGAATTGCCTGTCAATGCCAGTAACAAAAGACAGAAAGTCAAACTGTTGAATAATGCAAAGGATTTTCCTGGTTTTTTCATGTGTAGCGGAATAAGGTTAAAAGGTTTTGAATGATTCCGAAATTTATATTTTTATCCCTTGCCAGTCAAGTCCCTGGCAAAAAAAGATCTGAAACCATATTTATCCTTTCCGGCCGGCAGAATGACGGAACCTCATCAAAAATAATAATGCCTTCCGGCCTACCGGTGGTCAGGTAATACGAATGTCAATTGTGAATCATGTTTGGAGAACAGCATGTTACAGAGGATTCCTCCTTCACCGCAAAACTTTTCCTTCGGTTTCCATCCCGGTCAGAACCCGTAAACAGGATCCCGAAGCCTGTTATTTATGGCAAATGAGCACCGGGTATTCCGGATTATTGGTCAGGTTTTTAATGATATTCTGATGAAAAATCCTGTATAGAATACTATGTTCTTCATAACACACGGCCAGCATATCAGAACCTGATTGATTCATATAACCATCAATGGCATGGGCGGGATTGGCATTGAACAGTTGCTCGAAGGAAATTTTCCGATCCCCTTTCAACTCTTCTCCGGCCAGTCTGGAAAAGGCATTAAAGGCTTCCTTGCTGATGACGGTATCGCTTTCACTGACATGCAATACATGAAGGACGGGATTAAAATTAGAAAGGAATTTTTTAAGCTGTTCCAGGAGGAGGGTGTCGCCCTTGTTATAACCGGATGCAAACACCACCCTGCTGAGGGTTTTATAACTGACATCCTGTGGAACGATCAGGACCGGTTTACCCGACTTTTTTGCCAGCCTGAAACTATGACTTCCGAAATAAAATTCATAGAGCGAATCTGTCCCGTTTGTGCCGATGATGACCAGGTCAAACTGTTCTGATTCTTCTCCTGCTGCTTTCTCAAACCGGCTCATGGCCGGCACAATTTCGTAGTCACAGGAAATTTTAAAGAGTTTATTGATGTCGCTGCAATAGGCGTCCATTTTTTCAGCGGTATGCCGGGCCTCGACTACTGATTCCCGTTCTCCCCCACTGAACATGCTCACGCCTTCACTCATATATACTTTCTGAATATTCAGCAGTGTCAGCGTGGCGCTGTACTGTTGACAGAATTTGGCTGCATATTCAATAGCGTTGATAGATGCAGTTGAAAAATCAGTGGGACAGAGAACTTTCATGGGAATTGATTTTTGATGGTTTAAAGGCAAAAATACCCAAAATCAACCATCCTTTGTATGAGGAAGTTCAATTTATAAAATGATGCCCCTCAGGTACCAGACCGGGCAGGGAACCCATGGAACTCCGCCCTGATTTCAAGCATTCTTACCCGATTACCGGCCAGACTCCTATCCGCATGGCGTCCTTACCAGTGAATGTCTGATCAAATTCCTGTAAGATTTATCCTTCGGGTCAGCCGGTTTTGCCGAAGAAAATTCAATAATTGCCTGGTTACCCGGCCTGTATGTCAGCCTGCGGGCAGCCAGGCCTCCCCTGAATTGTCAAAACAAGTCCGGCCTTCCGGGTTTTTCTGACGCATGCCCGTTATAATCAGTCCATCCGTAGTAATGGAAAGCCCTGCCAACTTCCTTCCCGTTGACATAAACATCCCGCCCTGTAAGCATTTACATGCAATTAACCGTTTTCAGAAGGTACGGGGTTCTATCTTGGATAACAACCGGTATGATTCATCGTATACAGGGTTAAAATCGCATGTACATGAACAAGCTGCTTCCTGTTTTTCTTATTTGGTTATCCGCCTCCCCGGCACAGGCCCAGCATGCTTCATGTCCGAATTGCACGCAACCCGGCAATAACCTGGTGACCAATGGCGACTTCAGCCAGGGCAATACCGGTTTTGCTTCCAACCTCACGTACTCGGCTACCGGATCCTCTAACCCGGGAAAGTATGCCGTACGAAACCAGGCCAACACGTTCTGGATCGGCGGTTGCTCGGTGACAGATCATACCAGCGGAGGAGGAACCAATATCCTTTGCGTGGATGGAAAAACAAGCGGTCTTACCGTGGCCTGGGAACAAAACGTAACCAATCTGCAGCCCAACACGGATTACATATTCAGTTTTTATATCCGCTTTGCCATCTGCTCACCGCAGGGTATTACGCCTTCCCTGTACGTTTACATTAACGCGGGGCAAACGGGTGATACCATCATGGTGAATTCCGCCAACTGGCGGAAATGTTCCTGGGCCTGGAATTCCGGTACGGCCACCAGCGCAGTTTTGCAGATCATCGACTCTTCCAAAGGCGGTCCGGGTAATGACTTTATTATTGATGATATTGCATTAACCGATTGCAGCATCCTGTTTACGGCAAATGCAGGGCCTGACCTGAACGTATGTGCCGGAAGTCCCGTCCAGCTTAACGGGACGGGAACAGGAACGGCATCCTGTTATTGGAGCGGGCCGGCTTATCTGGACAGCTACACCACCTGCAACCCTTTCTTTAATTGCCCGTTTCCCGGTAATTTCCTGTATATTTTTGATTACAGTTCAGGTTCCTGTCTGGCAACGGACTCCATGTGGGTTCATGTAAATGCCTGGCCTGTAAAACCCGTCATCACACAACTGGCCGACAGCCTCCTCGCCCCATGGTCGTATGGATATCAATGGTACAGCTCAACCGGCATGCTGCCCGGGGAAACGAACCGGTATTTTCTTCCGGTACAGGCCGGGTATTATTCTGTTTCTGTTTTCAATTCAGCAGGCTGTTCGGCTTCATCCGACTCTTTGCTTTATACACCTTGCAGCCAGCTGATAACCGTGGATGCCGGACCCGACCAGGTGGTCTGCGCTGGTCTGCAGGTTAACCTGCAGGCCAACAGCAATGGTCCGTCCAGCTGCACCTGGAGCGGACCTCCTGGTCTGGATAATTACCAGGCCTGTAATCCTTCCTTCAGTTCCTCAACAGGCGGGACATACACCTACCTGGTGACGGCCATCCTGTCGGGATGCCTGGCACAGGATTCCGTTTCCGTCAGCGTAAACAGCCTGCCGTCGCAACCGGTTATTTCCAGGAATGCGGATACGCTATTCGCCAATTCAGCAGGCCCATGGCAATGGTACAGGTCCGGCAGTCTTCTAAACGGGGCAACGGATTCCTGGTATTTACCAGCTGTCAATGATTATTACCAGGTGGAAGTCTCCAATCCACAAGGATGTTCCAGCCGCTCCGATTCGGCGTTTTTTCAATTCTGTGCTGAAGCGTTGACGGTCGCAGCCTGTGCGGATACGGCGGTATGTGCAGGAACTCCCTGTACCCTCTCCGTTTCCGGCACAGGAACCGGAAATTACCTCTGGTCGGGTCCTCCCGGGCTTGACAATTACGCCTCCAACTCACCGGTATTCATGCAGACCAGCGGTGGCGATTATGCGTATTTCGTAACCGGTCATCTGGACGGATGCCTGGCAACAGATACCGTAAATATTCACGTTCATAACCTGCCACCGGTTCCGCTGGTCACCCAGCAGGCTGACTCCCTGGTTTCTTCTCCTGCCCTTTTTTACCAATGGTATTCAGGGAATTCAGCTTTGGTTAATGACACATCCTTCTTCCTGGTTCCGCTTCAAAATGGCTATTACTACGTGGTGATCACCGATCAGAACGGCTGTGCATCATCCTCCGATTCCATTGTACCGGGATTTACCTCCATATCGGAAACAACAGGGCATCTGGACATGCTCATCCGGTATGATGAAACCGCCTCGCAGGTAATTATTCAGAACAACAGCAATACTCCGGAAACGATAACGGCAGGCCTGTATGACATTTCCGGGAAAAGGCTACAGCGTCTTTCCGGAAGGTGTCAGCCTGGAACAGCAATGATCATACATACCGGAAGACTTCCGGCGGGCATCTACTTTCTACAGGTAACAACAGAAAAAAGCAATTTATTCAGCCGCATCCTGGCAGGCAACCCTTAAAACTCGGCCGAAAGCTGCAAAGCGAATGTCCGGGGAGATTCAATTTTAAGCGGCCTTAACGCATATTGGAGGTTGGCTACATTATTCACCACCAGTGCCGCTTTGTAATGCCGGGCAATCCTGCTGCTGATGCGGACATCAAACAGGGTGGTTCCCTTGTCATTTTCTTCCCGGTATTTGCGTATTCCGGTCGGCAAAACGGTCTGGTCAAGCGTGTAAAAAGTCTTGTCGATGTTCCGCATGAATGAATAATAGCGCGCGCTGAAACCAAAGGCGATAAACTTAAAAATAAATTCAATGTCAATCTTGGCAAGATGCTGGAAGCGGTACTTGAGAATGTTATCGGTCGTATCGGTACTCGTGTTTTTATAGTTCAGTGCTGTTGGCATGATATCGGGACCGGGGTTGTCGGTGGCAAACACAAAATCCGGATCCATGGTCTGGGGCAACACATAGGTATAACCTCCCAGCAGCCTGATGTCCAGGTCCCTGATCAGCTTTCCCTCGCCAACAATGGAAAGTTCAACGCCACGCACACGGGTATCACCCGTATTCACAAACTTGAATCCGGCCGAATCGGGACTCCACAAAGCGTAAATCCATTCGATGGTATTGGCATACTCCTGCCAGAAAGCGGCCAGATCGGCAAAGCCGTAAAACTTACCGATCTTGAATCCCTGCTTGATACCGGCTTCGGTATTCCAGCTGGTCTCCGGTTTGATTTCAGGATTCGGATAAATGGTGATACCTCCAACGCCCGTCAGAATAAACTTTTCCGTGATGGTCGGGTACCGGTATCCCTGTCCGTAGGAATAACGCAAAAATGTTGCCCGGGCCAGTTTCAGGCTGACGCCGGACCGGAAAATGGGTTTGAGTACATTTTCGATCCTGTTGATCTGGAAATACTCGCCCCGGAAACCGAGTGAAAAATTCAGGGCCTTCCAGAACTTCTTGTCCAGTTGCGTATAGGCTGAATAGTTACGCAGATGATTTTGTTCCGAACCAAGCGATGCATAAAGCGGGGCGGAAGAATACACATGGTTCATGACCACCCCTCCTGTTATCCGGAGGTTGTTAATAATGGACAACTCCTTCCCGAACTGGTATTCCACGTAATACACGTTGTTTTTATTCGACTGGTTGTTGCTGTTGTCGTTATCGGTGTAAAAAATCCGGGCGCGCAAATCATGCCGCAGGCCTGATTTTGCATAATAAGTGATGTAGGGATCGAAATAAAAACTCCTCGATTTGGTCAGTGTCATGGTTTTTGGAAATGCCCTGTAAAGACCGGATGAATCATTTCCCCAGATCAGTGAAAAATTGGCGTGCGACTGCTGGTAATTTCCGTTCACGCCAATGGAAAGGCCCTGGATGCCGGCCGGTTTATAGCGAAGTCCGAAATTAAAACGGCCGGAACGGTCGGCCACCTCATTTTCACGGATGGTATCGCGCAGGGTAATGATGGTGTTGGAGTCGATCAGCGGAGGACCGATATAATTATGGTCGTACAGCAACTGGGCGCCAAATGAAACATCCATATTGTTTATTTTCCTCGAATGGAAAAAATTAACACCGGAAAAATTCGCCGGACCGTCCCACCACCGGGCCGATTTTTCCACGGGAGCATCATACAATCCCGAATACAGGCGAACCCTTGTTTTCTGCTTTTCTTTCGGATAGGAGGTGCGGAAATTGATGGTGCCGCTCAACGCTGATGATCCATATAACACCGATGAGGCTCCTTTTATGATTTCAATCTGTTCCAGGTTTTCAAGCGGAATGAATGACCAGTCGGTCTTACCGGCATCACCGGCCTGGATGGGAATTCCATCGATCAGGGTGGCCACCCGGCTTCCCACACCGAAACTGAAACCGCTTCCGCCTCTGATTTGCGGTTCCTCATCCAGTACATTCAATCCGGGTGTTTGTTCCAGGACGGTAACCACATTGGTGGTGTTTTTGCTTTCGACCAGGTCGGGCTTCAGCACTTCCATGGAAACCGTGATATCTTCAATTTTCTGTTCATACTTTCCGGCGGAGATAACCACAACATCCAGGTTTCGCGCTCTGGACCCGAGCAAGATATTGCAGGTGACGGTCTGCCCGGAATCAACAAACACCTTTTGTGTATCGGTAACCATTCCTATATACGAGAAAATCAGGGTTCGCCGGCCGGCCGGCAGCTGCAGCTGAAAAGTGCCGTTCATATCGGTGGAGGTGGCATACCGGATATCGGACAAATCATACACATTGGCACCGGCAACGGGATCCTTGTTGGAGGCGTCCATCACCAGCCCTTTAACCCAACCGGATTGCTGGGCCATACCGGCATAACACGACAACCCCGCCAGGAGGAAAAGCACGATCAATTTTTTCACGTTAATACCGGCTTTCAGATTCAGGATTTCCATTAAAAGAAAATCATTTTCCCGCTCTTCTCCACCTTGCCCGAACGGTTTGTAACCCGGTACAGGTACATGCCGTTTTTCCGCTGACGGATAGTCGCTTCAAAACGTTTCTCATGCATCTCATGGATCAGAAGTTCACGGCCGGTGGCATCAAAAACGGTAATCTTCAGATCCAGGCCTGAAGGATTCACGACCGTCATCATGCCCGTTTGAAGATTGGCATAAACCTGGACGTCTGATTTTTGTTGCACCTGGTCAATTCCTGCCGGGTTGGTGATCAGTTCCAGGTCATCGAGGTAAATGACGCTGTTCACAACCGGGTTGGAACCGCGGCTGGAAGAAAGTATCCATTGTGCAATGGCCGGGGTGTTGGACGTGTAATAAGTCAGCGCCTTAGAAAAACGGGTATAGGAAGTTATATTGGCATTCGGCGCACTCCACCGGACAAATGCAACGGTGTCGTTATTGGCATCAAGGGAGAGGTATTGCACAAAACCCGAATCCGTTCCCTGAGGCAAATATTTATACCAGCCGGCAATGCTGTCCGGCCTGCCGGCAAAAGAAATACCACCCGTCACCCCATAAGGAGGCGTGGTGATGATGGTACCTGTACTGGCAATACCGTTGGCCGTCAGTCCGAACACCACCTTGGTGGTGAGTTTGATGGCCAGGTTTCCGTTGTGAACATCGGGAGGCATAGCCCTGGTGGCCGTCAGGATACCCAATACAATGGTGTTGGGATTAAGCGTATTCCAGTCATCGGGGTTATAATAATTTCCGTTCAGGGTCCAGTTCTCAAAACCCGGATTGGGCAATGGATTCTGGGCATATACTACCGGGACAGAGGAGAAAATCAGGATGCACAGCAGGTAAATTTTTCTCATCAACGATGTCAGTTTAAGGCGGGCAAACCTACATGATTTTTCGTTAAAAACAAAGCTGATCCCAAAGGTAAATGAAACGGTCAGTGACGGCAGGGAACCGGTATCATCCATGAAACAACAGGATCCCTTAAAATTAATTACTTTTATCGGCTAAAAACCGGGAGTTCCCTTATGGCCCATGCATTTTTTGATGCCGACATCGTCAAAATCATCGATGAATCCGACC
>CAYWHE010000190.1:0-8241 GCA_964458125.1 uncultured Flavobacteriaceae bacterium
GGCGACTACGTCACCTTCCTTGATTCAGACGACCTGTTTTACAGCCAGTACCTCCTGCAGGCAAATGAATCGCTGAAAAGAATGGACTACCCTGTTTTTTTTCACCAGGCCTATGAAATTAAAAAACTGGATGGTACGGTTTTGGAAAAGCAAAATCAGCTCGGACCGGATGATATGAAGAAGCTGGCCAAAGGAAATCCGCTCAGTTGCATCGGGGTGTTTATAAAAAGGGAAGTTACGGACCGGTTCCGGTTCAACACGGATCGAAATCTTTCCGGGTCTGAAGACTGGGAATTATGGCTGAGGCTGGCAGCCAACTATGGATTAAAAACCGATTCCCGGATTTCCTCCGCCCTGATTGTTCATGAGAGCCGCAGCGTACTGAATTACGATGAACAAAAATTGCTGCTGAGAAAAAACCTGGCTATCCAGTATGCCTTTACGGACCCGAAAGTGAAAAGTGTTTTTTCGGTTTTTCGCCCGATCATTGAATCGTACTGTGATACTTACATCTCCCTGCACCTGATCCTTTCACATAAAACCGGTCGGGGATTCAGGTACCTCCTGCATGCCATGCGGGCCTACCCGGCTTGCCTGTTCGACAGGCGCTTCCTGGCCATCATCAAGTACATGTTTCTGAATGGGCTGTTTTTACGGTAATCAGAATTTATAAAGCCGTTTTGATTTTTTTTCTTCCCGGTAACGCATCACGCAGGAATAAGCGCCTTTGGAAAAAGTCCTGCTGTCCAAAGTAAAGGTGTTCAATCCTTTGTTTCCGTTCAGGGTGGTTTTGCCGGCAACTTTTCTGCCGGAAATGTCATATACCTCGAGTGTGACCTGCCCGGAAAGAGGGAGATTGAAATGAAGGACGGACAGGCCTGTAGCAGGATCGTGGTAAATATCAATCACCTGGAATCCGTCACCGGTTCCGCTGCATTTCCTGTCATTGCCCGTATTTTCATCCTGCTGTCCGTTGGGTCTGGAAGTTTCCACACACACGTAAGCAGGATCCGTATACGAATTGGTTTCAAATTTAGCCGTAAAATCATATTTCATGATTCCGGGAGGGAAAGGCTTGTTTACCGATTCATGAATAATCGTGCCTCCCTCCAGTTGTGCGGCTATTTCAAAGGTGTTGACCAACACGTTACCCAGGTTGAACAGGTCGGCCGAAATGGTCATCAGGCCATTTTGCCTGCTGATGCTGACTGCAGTTACAGCCAGGTCGAGGTGGGGGATGAGTACGGTAAGCGTTTTGGTCATGGAATCACTGCAACCTTCCTGGTTGTAACAAACCATCAAAACTGTAAACGTACCGGTGTCGGTATAAATATGGGAAGGATTGGCCGTACTGCCGGTTGTGCCATCGCCAAAATCCCAGGTATAACTGGTGGCGCCGGTGACCGAAGCGGAAAAGCTGACCTGGAACGGCGGTGCGCCGATAGTACTGCTCATGGAAAATGCTGCCACGGGGTTCTCAACGACGGTAATGGTGTTGGAGACCGAATCCGCGCATCCCGCATCGGAGATCACCTGCAGGTTTACCACGTAGGTTCCGGCACTATCGAAGGTAAAGGCCGGTGATGCCAGTGCGGACACGTTGCCGTTTCCGAAATTCCAGGCATAGGAGGAGATCGTACCGGAGGACAGCATGCTGCTATCGGTAAACTGGGTCGGCACACCCGCACACCCGCTACCGGAAATAAAACCGGCGGCAGGGATCGGGTGCACATCGACCGGCAGGGTAATGCTGGCCGTACACCCGGTGAGGTCCGTGACGGTAACAGTAACCTGATACGTATTGGCAGAGGCATAGGTGTGAATCGGGTTTTCAAACACGGAGCTGCCCAGGTCACCGAAAGTCCACAGGTAGGAAGCAATGGTTGAAGGAAAGGGATTGGCGATATAGGTGAACTGGGTGGCCTCGCCCTGGCACGTGGTGTTGAATGCAAAACTCGGGTTGGGGGAGGGATTCACGAATATCAGCTGGTAGGTGCTGTCGATGCAACCGTGAACGGAGGTGGCGATCAGCAGAACCGTTTTGGTGTTGGGAGTGGTATAGGCATGTGCCGGATTGACGGCCGTGGATGTGCTCCCATCCCCCAGGTCCCAGAAGTAACTCACGATGGAATCATTCCCTCCGATGGCGCTGGTGTTGATGAAGGTAACCGGTGAATTGGTACAGGCCGTTGAATTGGTGAAGGATGCAACGGGTACCGGGTATATGGTGACCTGGTGCATCACAAAATCCGTGCAGCCGAACGTATCGATGACGGTAAGTACCACATCGTAGATGCCGGGTGCGGCATAAGTATGCGAAACCGTGGCGCCGGTTGCCGTGGTGCTGTCGCCAAAGTCCCAGTTCCGGGTGGTGATCACCGATCCCGAAGGAGCGGTCGAAAAATCAATGAAATTGTTTGCGTTTCCGAAGCAGTTATCCGAGTAATTGAAGGCGGCCTCCGGGGCGTCAATGACCTGGACCACCTGCATGACCGTACTGTCACAATAAGTTGGTGATGACACCGTCAGCGAAACCGCGTAGGTTCCGGTATCGGCATAAGTATGTACGGGGTTCTGGAGGGTGGAGGTAACCTGGTCCCCGAAATTCCATTGCCAGCTGTTGATGGTATCCCCGGGATCGCTGCCGGGTACGATGGACTGGTCCGTAAAACTGACGGCATTGCCTTTGCACACGGTGGCCGGGTTCACGGTGAAAGCCGGTATGGGTTTGTTTCCTATCCGCACTTCCCGGGTGAGGGTATCCGAACAGCCATTCGGGGAGCTGGCAATCAGGGTAACGTTATATACGCTGACCACCGGGGCATAAGCATGAACCGGGTTATCCAGGGTGGACGTGGTTAAATCACCCAGATCCCAGGAATAGGTGAGGGCGCTGCTGTCGGAAATGGTGGTGAGATTAACAAAGGAAACCGTTTCTCCGATACAGGTGTTGAAAACGTTAAAGCCGGGCACAGGCCGCGGGCGGATATGGATACTGTCTGAATAAACGGAGGAGCAGCCCCGGTCTGTCGTAACGGTCAGGTATACGACATATGTTCCGCCCTGAGCATAGCTATGGGAAGGATTCTGAACGCTTGCCGCGACGGAATCTCCGAAATCCCATGACCAGGAAACAACAGGGTCCTGCAAGGAGGAGGATAAATCGGTAAACGGAACGGGAATGCCGGCACAGGAATTATCGGTAAACGTAAAAGAGGCCACCGGCAGGGCGCGGACAGAAACCGTGTCGGTAAAGCTGCTGATGCATCCGGAAGAACTTCCGGCCTGGAGGGTCACCACATAGTCACCGCCTGAAGCATAAGAGTGGGAAGGATTTTGCTGGGAGGAACCCGAGCTATCCCCGAAATCCCAGTTCCAGGAAGTAATCGATCCGCCTGTCATATAGGAAGAGTCGGTGAAGACAACAGGCGTACCCAAACAGGCCACCGAATGAACAAAAGAGGTTGTCGGGGCGCCTTCGAGGTATACACTATCGGTATAATGAGACGTGTTCCCGCTTGCATCGGTAATTTCCAGCGTCACCTCATGGAATCCTGTTCCCGAGAAAATAATTCCGGAAGGATGTGTATCGGTTGACGTAGGCTGGTTCGAATTGCAGTTGTCAGGAAAGGTTAACCTGCGTAAATCCGGATTGGGATCCGATATCGCATAGGTGACGATTCCCACATATTGGGAACCCTGTTTTCGCATGGAGATATTGCTTTCATTGCCGTTCAGCGCGATGCCCAGGTTATCCACGGGAGGATTCACGACATTCAGGGTTGGACCGAAATTAATCCTGCAAATCGTGAAGCCGAGCGTAAATCCATACCAGTTTCCGCCGTCCTGAAAAACTTCGATTTCGTAGGCTCCGTTAATGTTGTTGGTTACCCCGGTATTGACAACGGAAAGAGGCGTGGAAGTAATGGTATCGCCGAAATCAATGCGGAAAACCTCCGCATAGGCCCTCGAGATGGTAAAGGCATACCAATGGTCGCATTCCCTGACAACGGTGATTCCGGATATTCCGTTGATCGTACTCGAAATATTGCTTACCGCCGGAACATTGTTCGTGATTGAAGGGCCGATATCCACCAGGGTAACGTTATTACCGCCCAGGTTGGCGGTCAGTATTTTAAAACTTCCATGATCCCTGACAAGGGCCATAATAAAGGGATTGGCAATCAGGCCGGGTGTAATGGTCAGTAACGTGGCTGCAGGTGCGGGATTGGTGATGCTCGCTCCGAATTCGATGCGCACGATGTCACAGTTGAATTTGCAGATGAAAGCATACCAGAGTCCGTTTTCCTTAATGAGTTTGATATCTGTTTCCGAAGCCAGTATGCCGCCGATGTTTCCCAGGTCGAAGGGAACGGGAAGATTAAGCAGGGAATTTCCGAAATCAAAACGGGTGACGGACTGGCTGCCCGCATTCAGCGTAAAACCATACCAGTTTCCGCTGTCTTCGACCAGGTCGAGGCCGTAGGTGAGGTTGGCAAAACTGCCGAAGTCGGCAACGGGAGCATATGCAGGTTGCTGTGCGAGATCACCCGGGCAAAAATCCCAGTTTGAATTTAAAGCGCCGTTTCCTCCGGAACTCGTATTGGTCAGCGTAATGGTGCTTCCGGCACAGATGCTGTCCGAAATGGTAAAAGACGCCGTTGGACAGTTTTGTGCTTTCGTCACGAACGAACCGGCCAGGGTGGAGATGCAAGCCAGCAGTATTTTTCGCATTTTTGTTCGATATTTAAACCATTTACAAAATTACTGAAAATAGTTTGGGTTAGGATGAGGTTAGTTTTTGCTACCAATAATAGACATAAATGGCAGGAAATACGCAGGATGCTGCCTGAAAGTTACGAACTCTTAAGCCTGGTTGACCTGGGTGACGATGCCGGCCCGCCGGAATCGCACGATACGATGGAGGAAAACGCCATGGAGAAGGCCCGGTTTATTTTTAACCGCCATGGGTTGCCCTGTTTTGCAGATGACAGCGGACTGGAAGTGGAAGCGCTGGGTGGGAAACCCGGCGTTTATTCGGCCCGGTATGCCGGGGAGGAAAAAAATGACGCCCGGAATATTCAGAAGCTTTTAGCGGAAATGAGCGGTTGCCGGAACAGGTCGGCACGGTTTAAAACGGTGATTGCCTATGTGGATAAGGATACATCCAAACTGTTTACCGGTACCGTGGATGGGGAAATATTGTATCATCCATCCGGCAGCAAGGGCTTCGGATATGATCCTGTTTTCCGCCCGGCAGGACAGGCCGTTTCCTTTGCAGAAATGCCCCTGACCGAAAAAAATAAAATCAGTCACAGGGCCCGGGCACTCGGCCTGTTGATAAAATATTTAAACGGCTGACCCCCTTTCCGGGATATTTCTTTTCTTAGCTGTTCCTCCAGGTAGTGATCAACTCCCGCCGATCATCCCTTCCGGGAGGCCATACGGTAATTAATTTATACTTTTGCACAGGTTTTAACTATGAAAATAAAAACAGGAATCATTTTCGGAGGCGCTTCCCGGGAAAGAGAAATATCATTTGCGGGAGGTCGCACGGTTTACGATAACCTGAACAAATCCCTTTTTGAACCCATCCCCGTATTTGCAGACAGTTTCGGTAATTTCATACTGTTAAAATGGGAATTCATATACAAAGGCAGCATTCGGGATTTTTATCCTCCCCAATCCGCTGTACCGGTCTCTCCCAATGAATTCCAGATATATGCCGAGAGCCTCGGTGAACTGAGCCGTCAGGAACAACTGGCCCTGATTAACCAGACCGGATCACGAATAGAGCCGACCCAACTTCCCGAACTGATGGATTTTGCTTTTTTATGCCTGCATGGAAGTGACGGGGAGGACGGGCGCGTCCAGGGGTTGCTGGAATTTCTGCGCATACCCTATTCCGGTTCCGGCATTCTTTCTTCGGCCATTGGCATGAATAAGTCGGTGCAGAAAAAACTCATGCAGCAGGCCGGTTTCCAGGTGCCCGCTTATCATAGCATCAAAAGGGCAGAATGGCTGTCGGCACCCGACCAGGCCATTTTAATGAACAGCAAAGCGATAACTTTTCCCTGTGTGGTGAAATCAGCCAACCAGGGTTCTTCCATCGGCCTGGGCATGCTGCAGGAAAAGGATCCGGTTGCCTTTAAAAAGGCCGTGAACAGGAGTTTTTTCATGGCCGAAATAACCAGGCCTGAATGGGATTCATTTCCGCATGAACAAAAAATCAGGTTTATACGAACCCTTTGTGATATCCGGGAAGGTATCGGCATGCCGGTAAAAATCGGGAACAGAATTATTTATCATCCCGAAGAATTATTGTCTGTGGTCATCCAGCTTTTTTCCGAGAATGAACCACGCATCCTGCTCGAAGCCCTTGACGGGGAAAGCGAAGTGATCATCGAGTCTTTCCTGGAAGGAAAGGAGTTTTCCTGCATCGTCATCGAAAATACGGATGGCACCCCGGTGGCGTTACCTCCGACTGAAATCCGCAAGGGTACCGAAGTGTTTGATTACCGTTCCAAATACCTCCCCGGCCTCTCACGGAAAATTACACCGATTGATTTACCGGAAACGGAAATCAACCTGATCCGCAAAGAATGCGAACGTCTTTTTGCAGCGTTGTTTTTTAGCGTGTATGCCCGGATTGACGGTTTTATCACCGGGGATGGCCGCGTATTGCTGAACGATCCTAACACCACTTCCGGCATGCTGCCCGCTTCTTTTTTCTTTCACCAGGCCGCTGAAATTGGTTTGAATCCTTCCCAGTTTCTGACCTATATTGTAGCGACTTCCCTGCGTGCAAGGAATCATGATTTTAAAAATCCGTCCACCCTCCCGGCCCTGTCGGCCAGGTTGGACCAGATGATCCGGCAGTTGAAGCAATCGGCTTCGGAAAAGAAGAAAGTCGGCGTTATCCTGGGAGGATATTCTTCTGAACGGCATATATCGGTTGAAAGTGGCAGAAACATATATGAAAAACTGGCCTCTTCCGAAAAATATGAACCCATCCCCCTTTTTCTGAAAGGAAATGAGCAGAGCCATGAACTTTACCGGATACCGGTAAACATGCTGCTGAAAGATAATGCCGATGATATCAGGGAAAAAATTGAACACCACGAAGTACATCCGGTCATCCGGAAAATTATAGCCGAATGCCAGCTGATTACGGATCTCTATGCCTCCGGGGAGAACCTGGCTGCGCCCGAAAAACTGGACTATGCCCGGTTGAAGAAAAGGGTGGATCTGGTCTTCATCGCCTTGCACGGCAGACCGGGTGAAGACGGTGTGGTGCAGCAGCAACTGGACGAATTCCGCATTCCTTATAACGGATCGGGCGCTGCCGCTTCCCAGGTCACCATCGATAAATACAGGACCAACGAGGTGCTGATGAATAACGGGCTGCTTGCGGCCAGTCACCTGCTGGTTCATGAGGAGGACTGGACCGGTAACCGGCCGGCCTGCATACAACATATCGAGGGACATTTTAAATATCCGTTTATTGCCAAGCCCGTTGATGATGGCTGCAGTTCGGCTGTAAAAAAGATCAGGAACAGGGAGGAACTGGAAGCCTTTGCGGCTATGATGTTCAGGAAGGATGAATCCTTCGTGGAGCCTGCCGCTTCCCTGCTGAAGATGAAGCCCAGGGAAGAATTTCCAAGAAAAAAAACATTCCTGATCGAAGAACTCATCGTGGCCGAAGGCGCTGAACGCTTTCTTGAAATCACCGGCGGACTGCTTACCAGCCTCGATGAAAAAGGTGAGGTGGTGTATGAAGTATTTGATGCTTCCGAAACCCTTTCCGAAGGTGATGTGCTGTCGCTGGAAGAAAAATTTCTGGCCGGACAGGGACAAAATATTACCCCGGCCCGTTACAGCAAGAGCCAGCCTGAATCAGCTGTCATTTCGGAGGTGGTGAAAAAGGAACTGGAAAAGGCTGCACGTCTGCTGAACATCCAGGGGTATGCGCGCATTGATGCTTTCGTTCGCATCTTCGGACAGGAGAAAGTGGAAGTGGTCTTTATTGAAATAAACTCCCTGCCCGGCATGACGCCGGCTACCTGTATTTTTCACCAGGCAGCGCGGAATAATTATAAGCCGTATGAATTCATCGATAAGATCCTGGAATTTGGCATGAAACGGAAAAACCGGAAATTTGCAGACACTAAAAGCTGAAATCCCGAGTTTAAATTCCGGACCAGTAACCAGTCAATCATTCAAGCATCAGCTATCCCGTCA
>CAYWHE010000191.1:0-8228 GCA_964458125.1 uncultured Flavobacteriaceae bacterium
CTGGACTTTTACAAGGACAACGTCCGAAGTGAAAGTCTTAGTCGAATGAATCCCGGTCGCGAAGCGTACCGGGATGGGTCCAGGTCTTGCCCTGGGGTTCATACCTTTGATTGGTGTGACTTGCCTCGCTGTTTTTGCGGGATTTGGTCCAACCTGCCTGCCTGCCTTCGCATGGCCATGTGGAGTCGGACCATCCTGTTCTTCTGACTGGTTACGGCAACCGGGAACCCAGGCTGACCCTGCCAAATAAAAAAGCGGTTCCGTCCGGGAACCGCTTTCGGTTAATGCCGTAACAAAATACTACTGAATCATCACCGGCATGTTAAGGCTTCCTTTCTTCGTGGTGATCCGGATGAAATAATGGCCCTTCCCGTATTCCGACAAATCAAATGCTCTTTTTATTTTCATCCCTGCGGGTTCGGAAACCGATTGCAGGAGTTTACCCTGGATCGAATAGACGGCCAGGTCAACGGCGGACTGATCACTCAGCGAAGCCTCCAGGCTGATCAAGCCGGAAGATGGATTCGGGGTAATGCTCATGGAGGATAACCCAGCCTGGCTTAATTCCTGTATGGAGGTGGGTTGAGAGATGACGGTAGAGTCGGTCAGGCTGCATCCGTTCGCATCCGTAACGGTCACAATATACGTTCCTGCCGCCAGGTTGGTAATTCCGGCAGTTGAACCCCCGTTGCTCCAGGTGAACGAATAAGGAGATGATCCTCCGGATGGGGCTGCCGTTGCGGTTCCGTCACTTCCGCCGAAAACCGTCACATCTGTTTTGGTGATGATGACTGTCACATTGGAAACGGTTACTTCCTGGGTGGCCGTGGCAGTTGATCCGCACCCATCGGTAACGGTTACCGTATAAGTGGTGGTGGCCGCCGGAGAGGCTGACGGATCCGGAACATCGACTGCGCTCAGCCCGGTGGCCGGAGACCAGGCATAGGAATAAACCTGGCCGGCAGAATAAGGCAGACAGGTGAAGGCATCCACTTCATCCGCCAGGTTTCCGATGAATGTGGAAGAACCGGAAAGCGTATCGGTGGAATAGAGTTCACCCATGGAGGTGCCAAAGTTGTAGGCCGCCAGGTAGAGCGTGCCGGTTTCATCATCAAAATCGGCACCCTGTGCATAAGAGGCATCAAAACCCACGGGGCCTATGCCCGTTGCCAGACCGTTGACGGCATCAATACGGTATAAGCTGTCCGTGGAAATGTCCAGGGAGAACAGCCCTCCTCCTGGTGAGCAGGCCAGCCAGATCCCGGCCGGAAGTCCCTGGAGATCGGAAATCACGGAATCAGTTGCATTGCCTGTATTAATGGCATAAAGGGTGGAAACCGTTCCATCGGTACTGAGGCCGTATAACACTCCGGAGGACGGATCCCAGGCCATGCCTGTCCAGGTATGGCCGTTTTTGATTCCGATTTTTCCCAGGACTGATTTGATTCCTGTATTCAGTTCAATTTGTACCAGTTCAGACGTATTATCATCAATGGCAAAAAATCCGGAAGGTGTTAAATCGCCGGCATAATAGGCTTCCGGATTTCCCGTGCTGATGACGGTTGGCGTAGCAGTGTTGTTCAATCCGAACCGGATGAGGTCACCGCTGCTGAGGTTATAGCCGAAAAATGAAAGTGTCGTATCTGCAAAGGTGCCTCCTGTTGCAGTGGCCGACAGGCTGACCGGCGTTCCGTCACAGATATGTTGCGTAGTTCCTGTGGTTATGGAGAGGGTGGATGACACGGTGGTTATAGTTGCAGATAAAGTGGCCGTAGATCCGCACTGGTCCGTAACGGTTACCGTATAAGTTCCGGGTCCGGCAATCAAAACATTGCCAATATATCCGTTCGACCAAAGGTAGGAATACGGTGCAATTCCTCCATTGGGTATAATGGAGGCGGTTCCGTTTGCAGCGGAAGGACAACTGGAGGCGGTGTTGGTTCCTGCCGACACAACGGGAGGTGTCGGGTTAAAGGAATTCAGTTCCAGGTCAAAATCCCCGGCATCGCCGTTGTATCCGTCCACCAGCAGGTAATAGGTGTTGCCGGAAGTCAACCCGCAAACAGCCAGGTATGAGGTATAAAAATCGAATGAGGTAGGACACAGGGAGGTGTCACCGTCATCGTTGGCCGCTATCAGGGTATAGGTTGAAAAATCACTGCAGGTGACCGCCTCATACAAAGCCAGCTGGGTATCGAACGGATTGGCGGAATTGCAGGTGGAAATGGTAACGGCGCCGGTTGCCGGGGCCGTAAACGTAAACCAAACGGAGTTATTGATGGTGGGAACAGCCTCACACCAGCCCGCATTACTGATGCAATCAGAAACAGGTGGAGTGATGGAATCTTCACCGGGATCAGTCAGCGCATTGACGTTTGAAAATATTCCTGCACTGCCGCCGACAGTGACAACAGTGGCGTTGCAGGGCTGATCGTTAACAGGTGCCGCAATGGAGGTAATCTCCAGCTCAAACGTACCGGCATCGCCCAGGTACCCGTCAAGCTGAAGCAGCAGGGTGTCACCGGGTGTTAAACCGCCAAGCTGCAGGAGAGATGTATAGGTGGTTACACAATTGGCCCCGTCATCATTGCCTCCGATAAAGGTATACGTGGCAAAGTTATTACAGTCAGTCGCCTTCCAGATAGCCAGCTGGGTGTCAAAGGATCCTGCTCCGTTGCAGGTACTGGCCTGGATGTTGGCGGAGGAGGGAACCACGAATTTATACCAGACTGAATTATCCACCTGGGATGGGTTTTCACACCAGCCGTCATTTGCCGTGCAACTGCTTCCATCGGGCGGAATTACTTCATTGGTCTGTACCGTTGCCGTCAGGTTGTCTCCAGTTACTGTACCCCCGTTAACCATTACCAGGATGGCATTGCAGGCATCATCATTGACAGGTACCATCAGCAGGGAGGGCGTTTGCTGTTTGGTTTTTGCTTTCTTATTCCAGGCGGCTTTTTTCACGTCTGCCGTGCAGGACTGTTTGTTTTTCTTACCCGGGACCGGGGATGTTGCTTTTACCGCATGAAGGGACTGTCCGTTCGTGATGACGGTAAAAACCATCATCACCAGTATATAACAAATATATTTTTTCATGATCCTTTTTTTTACAAAAATACCTGTTCGGCAGTTGTTGCCTGCATCGTTTCAAAAATAAATCTGAGTTTCTGTTCCCGGTATCAATTAATTTCTGCTGAATATTACTTTTGTCTCCTCTAAACCAACTGCCATGTTTGTTACGCTCGATGTCTCCGGTTCTGCTGCACGAATCTGTTTAAACAGGCCAGATGTGCTGAACAGTTTTAATAAGGCCATGGCCATGGAATTGCAGGCCATCCTGGATCAGTGCCGGGACCGGGAGGATATCAGGGCCCTTTACCTGACCGGGGCAGGACGTGCTTTTTGCGCCGGGCAGGATCTGGCCGAAGCCATTGACCCGGATGGTCCGGGACTGACCAATATTGTCCGTGATCATTATAATCCGATAATAAAAAAAATACGCGCCATCGAAAAGCCGGTTGTTTGCGGGGTGAACGGTGTGGCCGCAGGTGCAGGAGCAAACCTGGCGCTGGCCTGTGATATTGTGCTGGCAGCAACATCGGCATCCTTTATCCAGGCCTTTGGTAAAATCGGGCTGATCCCCGACAGCGGGGGAACATTTTTTCTCCCGAGGCTGGTGGGTTTCCAGCGTGCAACGGCCCTGATGATGCTCGGAGACAAGGTAACCGCCGCCGAAGCCCAGAACATGGGAATGATATACCGGGTTGTTGAAAATGAGAAACTCGAGCAGGAAGGTATGGAACTGGCCGGAAAAATGGCCTCTATGCCTACAAGAGGACTGGGATTAACCAAGCGTGCGCTGAACCTTTCACTTTTTAACAATTTGGATGACCAGTTGGAGGTGGAGCAGGAACTTCAGACGGAAGCCGGTCAGACGGAAGATTACCGGGAAGGCGTCCATTCATTTCTGGAAAAACGCAAACCTGATTTTAAAGGAAGATAGGTGATATAAAAGTTCCGGACCCGGAAGAAATAATTATTTCAGATGCGATTGCTTCCGCGACTGGGCATCCACAACAGCAATTGTAATCATATTGACAATTTCACGGACCGAACTGCCGAGCTGCAGGATATGTACGGGCTTTTTCATGCCCAGAAGGACCGGTCCAATGGCTTCGGCAGCACCCATTTCCTGCATAAGTTTATAGGCAATGTTGCCCGAATCCAGGTTGGGAAATATCAGCGTATTGGCTCCGCCATTCACCAGTTCGCTGAAGGGGAAATTATCTTTAAGTAATTGGGTATTGAAGGCGAAATTGGCCTGAAGTTCACCGTCAACGATAAGCCCCGGGTATTTCTCATGTAATTTGTTCACGGCATCCCTAACCTTGGTGGCGCCTTCTTCTTCGGAGGAACCGAAATTGGAATACGACAATAAGGCAATCCGGGGTTTAACATTAAACTGCTGGATGGTTCTGGCGGTCAGAACCGTGATTTCAACCAGGTCATCGGCCGTGGGATTCAGGTTGACGGTGGTGTCGGCAAAGAAAATCGGACCTTTCTTGGTGATCATGATATACATCCCGGCCACTTTCTTGACATCATCCTGGGTGCCAATGATGCGCAGGGAAGGTTTGATGGTATCGGCATATTTCCGTGTCAGGCCGGAAATCAGGGCATCGGCCTGACCGGTTTCCACCATCATGGCGCCATAATAATTCCGTTCCCGCATGATTTTATTGGCTTCATACAGCGTGAACCCCCTGCGCTTGCGTTTCTGAAAAAAAAGTTCTCCGAAAACCTGAAGAGAGTCTGTTTCCTCACGGGGATCGATAATGGGAATGTCGCTGATGTCAAGAGAATTTTCTTCAATCAGCTTTTTTATTTTGGTTTTGTTTCCCAGCAGGATGGGTTTGGCTATCCCTTCTTCTTTAACAATCTGTGCCGCTTTTAAAATCTTATAGGTATCGGCTTCGGCGAACACAACACGTTGCGGGTTTTGCTTGGCCTTGGAGGTGATGATCCGGATGAGTTTGTTGTCGAAACCAAGCCGTTTTTCGAGTTCCTCGGCATAGGCGGTCCAGTTCGTGATTTTGATCTGCGCCACCCCGGAGTCGATAGCGGCTTTGGCAACAGCGGGGGCCACCGTGGAAATCAGGCGGGGATCAAGAGGTTTCGGGATGATATACTCACGTCCGAAGGTCATGTTCTTCGTGTTATAGGCCAGGTTGACCATTTCCGGAACAGGTTGCCTGGCCAGGTCGGCAAGCGCTTTAACGGCAGCCAGTTTCATTTCCTCGTTGATGCGGGTGGCACGAACATCCAGGGCTCCGCGGAAAATAAATGGAAATCCGAGCACATTGTTGACCTGGTTGGGAAAATCGGAACGGCCTGTGGCGATGATGATGTCTTTGCGGGTAGCATGAGCCAGATCGTAAGTAATTTCAGGGTCGGGATTGGCCAGGGCAAACACAATGGCATTCCGGGCCATTGTTTTTAAAATGGCCGGAGACAGGATGTTTCCTTTCGACAGGCCGATGAATACATCGGCATCCTGCATGGCTTCCTCCAGGGTATTCAGTTCCCGGCGGGTGGCAAACATTTTTTTATGGTCATCCAGGTGTTCCCGGTCGGACCGGATCACGCCGGAACTGTCGAGCATGACAATGTTTTCGATGTTGGCGCCCAGGGAAATATACAGTTTGGTACAGGAAATCGCAGAAGCACCGGCACCATTCACGACAATTTTGACGGATTCTATTTTTTTTCCGGCCAGGTCAAGCGCGTTGATCAGGGCAGCACCGGAAATAATCGCGGTGCCATGCTGGTCATCATGCATGATGGGAATATTCAACTCTTCCTTTAGTCTCTTTTCAATTTCAAAACATTCGGGTGATTTGATATCCTCCAAATTAATTCCTCCGAATGTAGGTGAAATGGCCTTGACGGTTTTGACAAAATCATCCACGTTTCCCTGGGCAATTTCAATATCAAAAACATCGATGTCGGCAAAAATTTTAAAGAGCAGCCCTTTTCCTTCCATGACCGGCTTGGAGGCCTCCGGTCCGATATTGCCAAGACCGAGCACGGCTGTGCCATTGGATATGACGGCCACGAGATTTCCCTTGGTCGTGTATTTGTAAATATTGTCCTTGTCTTTTTCAATTTCCAGGCAGGGTTCTGCTACGCCGGGTGAATAGGCAAGGGAAAGATCCCGCTGGGAACTGTATGGTTTGGTGGGCACGACTTCAATCTTGCCCGGGCGTCCGTGCGAATGGTAATCGAGCGCCTCTTGCTTTTTATCCATGGAAATACAAAACTGGTTTGGAAGGGAAATGCAAAGGTAATCATTTGGCAGCCATAAAGTGGCCCCGAAAAAGAAAAGGGCCGTGTAACCTACACAGCCCTCTCAGAGAGGTTGAAAACAGAACTAATCTCCTGGCCTGAATTCCCTGTCACCGGAAGTGAATGAAAAAAATCACAAGGATGCCCGGCGGCTTGCAGTGGGGTTGTTCAATCCCGGTGTGCAACAACCAGCCTGTTGGTTGAAATGGTTTTATTGTTCGAAATCAGGGAATAGAAATAAACACCGGACGTCAGTTCGGAAACAGGCAGGAACAGGATGCCGCTTCTGGCGGACAGGCTGATTTCCTTCACTTTATTGCCCAGGATATTAAATATAGACACACGATAATCTGAATAATTACCGCTGACCAGGTAATTCACGGCAGCGATACGGTCAGCAGGGTTTGGCTGGGGTAAGGAAATGAAATTGGCATCCCTGATGACCGGAATTCCGGTAGTAACATCGTAACAGATTTCCACATCGGCAAAATCATTCGGATTGTTGGTATCATAAATCCGGTAAGTGACACAACTATAACCGGTAACACCGTTCTTGTTCAGATCAGCCAGTAGCAGTTCCGTGGCATTGTGGGTAAAGGAAATGACACCGGAAGCGCTTGCCGAACTATCGTAACAGGCTGTTCCAAAGCAAAACTGGCTGGAATGAAAGGGAGCCAGGTTGTTCACGGTTTTTTGAACGATGACATCGATGTCAAAGTTGGTTGCATTGGTAATCGGTACGGCAACAGCATCGGTATTGGTACTCAGATCAGAGGTATGCAAATAACTGGGATTAGGGATGGAAAAACTTTGAGCAGGTAACAATCCAGGGATACAAACCAGGGCAAACAGGTATAACAGTAGATGTTTTTTCATTGGCATTATTTTTAACAAAGATATTAAATTATTATTATGATACACAACATATATCCGCAAAATTTTGTTTTTGACATCCGGCTGACAAAAGGCTGCTGGTCCGGTGTGAATTCCTCAATTTCTGAATCTCTTACTGACCTTGTTTGCTTCCCCACAAATACTATTACAGAGCCCTGTCTTCAAAATTTTCAAGGAGAAACTCAAAAAATCTCGGGGGAAAAAAGGATGGGATAAAATCGCGTTAAAAAAGCCAGGCTACTTGATATGTAGCCTGGCTTTTTATGGTAAAAGAGGGTTATTTGGAAACCACCAGTTTTCTGGTTACGGTTTCACCTTGGTCGCTGATCCGGATGTTGTAAATGCCGGCTGAATAATCAGTGAGGTCGAGCGAAATTCTGCTGTTTCCGGCTGGAAGGGAAGGCGTTAACGTTTGAATCACATTTCCTAAAAGGTCAACTACCTGGACGGTCATGTCGGCATTGTTTTTAAGATTAAGGAACAGGGTGGCGTTTCCATCGTTGGGATTCGGGAATACAGATACCTGATAACGGCTGGCCTGGGCCTCATCTACTCCCATGACAATATTACCTTCCTTGCCATTCAGAATTTTGGAGTTGGCCACATCAATCAGCAGGGCGTAAACATGCATGCGTGTAATATCGGATGTTGCCGGTATCGTATAGTTAAAACTGTAACTGTGCGTAGCTCCGGAAATAATGGTAGCCGGTAAACTGCCGGACTGGCCACTAAATCCGCCGAGGATTGTTCTGGCTACATGATCATATTCCATATTGGCGGCAGCCACCGTACTGGGTTCCGCCTGCCAGTTGTGGCCGGCGCCCTGCAAAGGAAGGTTTTGCGACTGGAAACTGTAGTAATTGGTTTGCGCCCAGGTAGAGGTGGTGCCGGTCAGGTTATCTTCCGTAAAAACCACAGCCAGCCTGTAATCCCCGGCAATATCCACGGCAAAATGCGCGCTTACGTCCGTTTGTGTGGTATGACTT
>CAYWHE010000192.1:0-8096 GCA_964458125.1 uncultured Flavobacteriaceae bacterium
ACAAGGACAAAGTCCGAAGTGAAAGTCTTAGTCGAATGAATCCCGGTCGCAAAGCGAAACGGGATGGGTTCAACTCTTGCCCTGGGGTTCGTACCCTTGATTTTTTACAGGCCCAATGTTATCTTTACCACCCGGATGAAGAGGAATCTCCTGTTAACTTACGATTATGAACTGTTCCTGGGCAGCCGGAGTGGAAGTGTGGACGCTTGCCTCATCCGTCCTACCAGCAGGCTGCTTAAAATCATGGAGGAAGCATCCGTAAAGGCCGTGTTTTTTGTTGATAGCGTTTACCTGATGCGTCTGAAAGCCCAGGCCTCAACCAGCAGGGCCTGCGAAAATGATTTCCTGCGCATCAGCGCCCAGATTCAAAAGATGATCGGCATGGGACATGATGTGTACCCCCATATTCATCCCCATTGGCTGGATGCTGTTTACCTGCCTGAAAAAAACGAATGGAACTTGGAAAATACGGCCCGGTACCGTTTCTGCAATATCAGCCGGGAAGACCAGGAGGCTGTTTTTTCCGGATCCTTTGCACTGCTTCAGGAGATCATCAATAAAGTAAATCCGGCGTATAAAATCGAAGCACACCGGGCAGGGGGGTGGTCCGTGCAGCCTTTTGGTGATTTTTTGCCCCTGTTCAGAAAGTTTGGTTTCAGGTATGATTTCAGCGTGCTGGATAAGGCCTATATGTTCACCAAAGCCCAGTATTTTGACTTTTCTGCCATACCCAACAAAAACATGTACCGTTTTACAGAGGATCCCACCACCGAACAGGTGGATGGGGAATTCCTCGAAATCGTGAATTCCACGGTCCCCGTTCATCCTTTGGTCCGGTTTCTGGACCGCCTCCTGCTCAAAATACTATATAAGGTGGCCCATGACCATTCCTATGGAAGAGGGATTGGTCAGATTGCGGAAAAAATTGATAACGTCCTGCCGCTGTCAGATAAAGGATTTGACATGAAATCCAACAATTACCAGTATATCTGCATTGAACAGATGAGCTTTATTAAAATGAGGGGGTACCTGAATTTTTTAAAAAAGCATGATTACATGCATTTTGTTTCCCATCCTAAAATGATCACCCATCATAACCTGATCACGTTCCGCAGGTTTTTAAAAAAAATCAACCGGGTTCATACCCTTGAAACGGATTTTAAAAAAATGTTCTGATGTTGGTAAGTCGTTTGTTTCCTTAGATTCCACGTAGGTATTACAGGTAAATTAATTTTACAAAATGCAACTTTCCGGGCATAAATATGTAAACACAGCCATGATTTACCTGACCTTTGCCGATCAGCCTTCAGGTGTTTTTTCCAGCCAGGTGATAGATGTTTGCCGTTATATGGACCATTCATTTCCGGTACGCATCAGACTGGTGGCCTTTATTTCCTTCCGCAGTTTCGGAGAAAACAGGCGAAAAATAATAAAGGAACACCCGGGCGCCCTGGTATTGCCCATGCTGCCAAAGCTGAACCGCTGGAGACTGAACATCATCACCCTGTTCCTGGTTTGCCTGTTCACGCCCGGGAAAACCATCATCGCCAGGGGCGTCCTGGCCGCCAATCTGGCGCTCCTGATCAGGAAAACAGGGCTTGTTAAAAAGGTTTGTTACGACGGGCGCGGGGCCATTGCCGCCGAATGGAATGAATATATCGTAACACCGGACGAGCAATTGAAAAGGGAAATTCATTCTCTGGAAAAGAAAGCCGTCCTGGATGCTGATTTCCGCTTAGCCGTTTCTACCCGCCTGGTGGATTACTGGAAAGCCGGGTTTCAATATACCGGCGACAAGCATGTCGTTATTCCCTGTACATTGAATTCAGGATTCAGTCCCGTGTTACCCTCTCCGGCCGAAGTAGCCGCCACCCGCCAGAAACTGGGATTTCACACCGATGACCTGGTCATGGTCTACTCGGGAAGTACGGCCGGCTGGCAATCCTTTCAGGTGCTCGAAGAGTTGCTGACCCCACTGCTCCTGTCCGATAAACGGAACAAGGTGTTGTTTCTTTCCAGGCCGGATGAAAGCATCAGCCGCCTGAAAGCCAGATTCCCGGACCAGGTGAGTGATTCCTGGGTATCCCACCGGGAGGTGCAGCAGGTGCTTTCGGCCTGCGATTACGGCATACTGGTGCGGGAACAAAGCACGACCAACCAGGTGGCCTCCCCGACGAAATTCGCCGAATACCTTTCCGCAGGCCTGGCCGTTCTTATTTCCGAAAACATAGGGGATTACTCCGATTTTGTTCTGGAGCATCAATGCGGACAGGTGATCAAAAACAAGGTGACGGGCAGGTTACCCATACTATCGCCCGATGAAAAGAAGAAATTAACCGGCCTGGTCATGGCCAACTTCACCAAAGAAGCACAGCAATCCAACTATAAAAAACTGATCGACTCGGTGACGTATAGTCCGAACTGAGCTGCACTGAATTAAACGAATGAACACATGAGTAAAATAATCATTACAGGCGGAGCCGGCTTTATCGGATCGGCCGCATTAAAGGAACTTCAGCGCCACCAGCATGACGTATACGTGATCGATAACCTCTCCTTTGGAGACCGGAGGTTTATTGATCTGGACGATGATCACTTTTTCCGGGCGGATATACTGGACCGGAACGCCGTCCATGATATCATGAATTCCATCAGGCCTCAGAAAGTCATTCACCTGGCAGCCGTCCACTTTATTCCCTATTGCAACGAACATCCCTTTGAAAGTGCGAATATCAACATTCAGGGAACCATTCACGTACTGGATGCCTGCCGGGCTGCCCGGGTGGAACAGTTGTTTTTTGCTTCCACCGCTGCCGTTTATCCCGTATACGACAAAGGCGTGAATGAAACGCATCCAACGGGCCCCATGGATATTTATGGCTTGTCTAAACTGACTGGTGAACATCTTTGCAATGAATTTTACCTGCAAAGCGGCATATCCACGATCATCTGCCGTTTTTTTAACGCCTTCGGACCCAATGAAACCAATCCCCACCTGATTCCGGAAATCCAGAAGCAGGTCATGGGTGGAAACCGTAAAATCAAACTGGGTAACTTAACCCCTAAACGCGATTTTATTCACACCTCCGACATGGCCAGTGCCGTCCGCATCCTGCTGGATAAAATCAGTGGCGGCATTCATGTGTATAACCTCGGCAGGGGAATCGAATATTCTGTCACGGAAATCGTGGATTCCTTTTCCAGGCAGATCGGGGAAAAGATCGATATTGAAGTGGACCAGGCCCGCGTGCGCAAAGTGGAACGCATGCACCTGCTGGCAGATGTAAGCAAACTGAAATCACTGGGTTGGGAACCCCTGGTGGACATTGATGGCGGGATCAGGACCCTGGTGCAATGAAGCCTGAACCGATTGAAGTGATTTTCTGCACCGATGGAATTTTTCCGCATGCCATCGGGGGAATGCAGCGCCATTCCCGCCTGCTGATTGAAGAACTGGCCAGAGACGAGTCCATCAGCCTGCTGGTGCTGCATCCGCATACCGGGGAAAAGGTGTTCGCCGCTCATCCCGTTATCAGGGAAATGGCCGTTCCCGCCGGTAAGGATTCCGGGCGGTACCTGCTTAATTGTTACCGTTACTCGCGTAACGTTTACCGGATCATTCAGCAGCATCCGAAGGCCATCGTTTATTCCCAGGGGCTTTCGGTATGGTACAACATCAGTAAAATCAGCAACAGGGTGGTGGTGAACCCCCACGGACTGGAATCCTACCAGGCCATTTCCACAAAAGACCGCGTCATCACCTGGCCTTTTCGCCTGATCTTCCGGCACCTCTTCAGGAAGGCTGCTTCTGTGGTTTCCCTGGGCGGGCGCCTCACCGGCATTCTTCAGGAACAGCTTGGAAGGGCCCGTGATAAAATCACCGTTATGCCCAATGCCGTCAACATCGGAGAGGAAACCATACGTGCCTTCGACGGGGTCCCGGTGCGGTTTCTTTTTGTGGGCAGATTTGCCTTCAACAAGGGCATTGGCGTATTGCTCGAAGCCGCAAAACAACTGAATGACGAAGGCTATGAGAAAAAAATGTACTTCAACCTGGTGGGGAAAGGACCCTTGTATGATGAATTTATAAAAAAATACCAGGCGCCTAACATCCACTTTGTTGGCTTTGCCGATGATGAAAAATTGGTGGATCTCTATAAAGCCAACGATGTGTTTGTTTTGCCCACCCTGTTCGAAGGAATGCCCACCGTGGTGCTCGAAGCCATGTCGTATGGCATGCCGGTGATCGTGACCGATGTGGGTGCCACCCTGGAACTGGTGGATGGTACAAACGGGTATATCATTGAAAAAAATGATGTGGCTTCCCTCAAAAGGGCACTGACCGCATACCTGGAAAAAGGCCCGGATGACCGTCAAAAAATGTCGGCAAATTCCTACAGGAAGGTGAAGGAAAATTTTACCTGGCCCGTTGTTGCCGAAAAACACAAGACCCTGTTTAGGCGTATCCGGGAGCAAATGGTAAAATCATGAGCAGGAATAAATGTATTCCGGTTCACCCCGCGGTAAGGAATAACCCCGGCAGCCTGAAGGTGACATCTGATAAAAAGACCCCTGACTGTTTATAAAAAACTTTTCCGTACGCATCCCGATGATACAGGCTTTTTATATTTGTGACCTGCTGACCTCCGTCTTCTTCTCATCAGCCTTGCATGCTCAGCTTTATTAAACGAAACGATCATTTTTTTCTGATCCTGCTGGTCTGGGTGGTGATCGGTCGTTTTGTGCCTCAGGCCATGCTCGGCATCATTCCACTGACCCTACTTTTATTTAAACAGAAAAACCGTTTTGCGGAAATGCTCATCGGATTCCTGTTTATCCTGATGCTTTCCGACAGCCGTCAGGAGGAACTGAAATTTGCCAAAGACGTGAAGGATATTTACCTCCTGCTGATGACCATTTTTATGTTGTTCGACCGCAGGCATTTTCACCTGCGTAACCGGTTCTACATGGCCTATCTGCCCTTTTTTGCCCTGTCCGCCCTGCTGATTTCACAGAGTCCCGAACCCGATGTTGCCTGGAAAAAAACGCTTTCCTATGTGTTGCTGTACATTACCATTCCGGCTTACATTGAAAAGGTATTAAACGACAGCCCGAGAGTATTTTTAAAGGACATGATCCAGTTTGTCAGTATCCTGTTGTTTTTGGGTTTCCTGCTGATACCTGTTTCCTTTGATAAGGTTTATCTGGCCGGTCGCTACACCGGAATTCTCGGGAATCCAAACGGTATTGGTATTTTCTGTACCCTGTTTTTTATTTTTTTCCATACCGTCACCATCAAGTACCCAGACCTGTTTACCCTTCAGGAAAAAAGGCTGACCTATGCCCTGACGGTAGCCTCCGTGGTGTTTGCCGTTTCGCGGAACTCCATGTTTTCCATTATGTTGTTCCTGTTTTTTGCGAGGTTTTACCGGATGTCGCATTGGGCCGGCTTTACCATCGTCATCGTAGCCGCCATGCTCTACCAACTGGCGATGACCAACCTGCCGGCCATTCTCTCCAGCCTGGGGCTGTCTGAATACCTGAGGGCCGACCATATCGAGGACGGTTCCGGCCGTATCGTTGCCTGGCGTTTTGCCTGGCAGCAAATCCAGTCCCAGTACCTGCTTGGAAAAGGCTTCTCATACGATGAATACATTTTCTGGGAACACCATATTGAGCTTAGCAAACTCGGCCACCAGGGAGGAGTGCACAGCACCTACCTGGCCCTTTGGCTCAATACCGGACTAGTCGGGCTGGTCCTGTATTTCGTGGCTTTTTTCATTGTCATGTTTAAGGCTTCCGTGAAATCCTACCTGACCTTTCCCGTACTTTATGCTTTATTGTTTTCCATTACCTTTGAGGCCTGGTTAATGGGCTCTTTGAATCCCTTTAACATCATGTTTCTCTTTGTGATGAAACTACTCACCCATGACCCCCACCCAGCCGAGGAAGAAAAAAGCCCTGTTCCTGTATTATGAACTGGCCGGGTACTTCCTGGCCAGTCTGCAAAAACTGGTGGAGGATTACCCGGTGGAGGCCCACGTGATCCGTTACCCGGTTAATCCGGTCGCTCCATTCGAGCTGAAGGTGGAGCATCCCGCGATACATTTCCATGAACGGAAATCCCATACGGAGGAATCGCTGATTGAACTGACGGGAAAAATCAAACCCGATTTTATATTCTGCAACGGATGGAGCGACAAAGGTTACCTGGCCGTTTGCAGGCATTTCCGGAAAATGATTCCGGCACTGGTCAGTTTTGATAACCCCTGGCGGAATACACCCAGGCAAAATCTTGCACGTATAGCTGGACCGTTATACCTCCGTAAAATTTTTACCCAGTGCTGGGTGCCCGGTCATGCCCAGAAAATATATGCCCGCAAACTCGGGTTTAAGGATGATCAGATCAGGGAAGGACTCTATTCGGCCGACCTGCAGATGTTTCATCGTTTTTACGAGGAATTCAGGGAGGCCAAAAAGAAGCACTTCCCGAAACGGTTTATCTTCGTCGGGCGCTATACGAAGCTGAAGGGGGTGAAGGAACTCTGGGAGGGCTTTATCCGCCTGCAGGAGAAGTCACCTAATGAATGGGAGCTCTGGTGCCTGGGAAAGGGCGATTTCGACCCTGTTTTTCCGGAACATGAAAAGATCAGAAACTTTGGATTTGTGCAGCCGGCCGAACTGAAAAAATATATCGGGAAAACAGGCGTTTTTATCCTGCCCAGCCAGTATGAACACTGGGGTGTGGTGGTGCATGAATTCGCAGCCGCCGGTTTTCCCCTGATGTGCAGTGATACCACTTCGGCCGCTCATGCTTTCCTGCAGGATGGGGTGAATGGTTTTCTGCACAAGCCGTATAAAGTGAGCAGCATATGCGATACGCTTGAAAAGTTTATCCAATGCACCGATGAAGAATTAAACCGGATGGCTGAACATAGCGTGACGCTTTCCCGTACAATAACCCCGGATACCTGGGCGGCAACCGCCTGGGAATATATAGAACAAGCCTGATATGTGTGGAATCTCTGGCATTTTCGGAATGACGGATGCGGTGGCAGCTGCGGCCATAGTGCAGAAAATGAACGACAGCATCGCTCACCGCGGTCCTGATGATTTAGGCTGCTTTGCAGCGCCCGGCATTGCCCTCGGACACCGCCGTCTGGCTATCCTGGACCTGTCTCCCGGCGGGCATCAGCCCATGCAGAGTGCCGACGAAAACCTGGAAATTGTTTTTAACGGTGAAATCTATAATTTCAGGGAAACCCGCGATCTGCTGCATGGATACCCGTTTAAAACCGAGTCCGACACCGAAGTCATCCTGGCCGCTTACCGGAAATGGGGCCGTGATTGCCTGCATCGTTTGAACGGCATGTTTGCCCTCGCCATCTGGGATAAACAAAAACAGGAATTGTTCATTGCCCGCGACCGGCTGGGCATCAAGCCTTTGTATTATTATCAACACGACAACCTGTTTATTTTCTGCTCAGAAGTGCGGGGTCTGCTGGCCTCCGGCATGGTCCCCCGGAAAATCAACCAGGATGCCCTGTATGATTACTTCACCTATCAAACGGTTCATGCGCCGGCTACCATCATCCGGAACGTACAGGCTCTGATGCCCGGTCATCATGTGACCATGGCAAAAGGGAAATGGGAACTGCAGGAATACTGGAGCCTGAAAGGCAACCGGAGCAGGGAGGCTGAAAATCAGCCTTATTCCGAAATCTGCAGTCGCGTAAATGAATTGTTGACGGCCTCCGTTAAGCGAAGGCTGATCAGCGATGTGCCATTCGGTGCATTCTTATCCGGGGGAATTGATTCCAGTGCCGTGGTGGGACTCATGAGCAGGGTTCACACACAGCCTGTAAAAACATTTCATATCAGTTTTGATGAATCGGCTTTCAGTGAAGCTGTTTATGCCCGTATGATCGCCAAACGGTTTCATACCGATCACCATGAGTTTGTGGTACGACCGGCCGAATTTTTACAGCAGTTGCCCGAAGCACTCAAAGCCATGGATCACCCCAGCGGTGACGGCCCGAATTCCTACCTGGTTTCCAAAATCACCCGGCAAAACGGCATCACCATGGCCCTCTCCG
>CAYWHE010000193.1:0-8060 GCA_964458125.1 uncultured Flavobacteriaceae bacterium
CGGACCGGGATTACGTTCAGCAAAATGGAATTCCTTAAGCTTAGGAGTTCCTTTCCGCCCGGTTCCTTTAACATGGTATTCTCCAATTTCGGCGGATTGAATTGCATCGACCCTGTTTCCTTAAAACTTTTACTGGAGGATTTGCATGCCCTGCTTCAGCCAGGAGGACTGGTGATTGCCGTAATTATGGGAAGAAAGTGTTTGTGGGAAAAGCTGTACTTCCTGTCCGGAGGTGAATTTAAAAAAATGAACAGGAGGAGGTCACCGGATGGTGTGGAGGCCGCTGTTGGCCATTCCAAACAACGAACCTGGTATTACAGCCCCCTGGAAATCCGTAACCTGAGCCACCGCCACTTCAGCCTCCGGGCTTTGAAGCCTGTTGGACTGGCTCTGCCTCCCTCTTACCTGGACCCCTTTTTCAGGAAACATCAGTGGCTTTTATCCTGGCTGAATGCGATGGAAAAAAAACTCGCCTGCCGTTATTTTGCCGATTATGCCGACCATTATTTTATAGCCCTGAAAAAATGAACAGACTGTATACAGGCAGCGCCGATCCCGACAGGACTAATATTTTATTACCTTTCCCCCTGTGAATATCTTGCTGACGCACGGCTATTTTCTTTCGGAAGACCCGGGGGAACAGGACATCATGAGGCCGTATGTTCCTCTTGGGATTTTATATATCTCCGCCTACCTGGAGCAGAACGGTTATGTGAATACCGTATTTGACAGCACTTTTTCAACTTTTAAAAAACTGCAGGAGTACCTGCTGGCCGAAAAGCCCGCCGTTGCCGGAATTTACACCAATCTCATGACCAAACTGAACGTACTCCGGATCATCCGGTTCATCCGTGAACAACCCGGTCTTTCATCCTGCAGGGTGATTCTGGGCGGGCCGGAGGTACGGAATCATGCCGGTGAGTTTCTTTCCTATGGCGCCGATGTGGTGGTGGTGGGCGAAGGTGAGGAAACCATGCTGGAACTGATGAAGCATTTCAGCAGGGAAGAAACGCCGATGGATAAGCTCAGCGGAATCGTCTTTAAAAAGAACGGCACTGATATTACGTATACGGCTGAACGTGAAAAGATCCGCGACATCAACCGGCTTCCCTTTCCGGCCAGGAGCAAGGTAAACCTGCAGTTGTATTTCGATGCCTGGAAAACCAAACATGGCGTGAGCGCCATTTCCATATCCACGATGCGGGGATGCCCGTATACCTGCAACTGGTGCAGCCGGGCGGTTTACGGGCAGTCATACCGCAGAAGGAGTCCGGCGCTGGTTGTCGATGAAATGCAATGGATAATGGAAAATTACCAGGTGGACACGGCCTGGTTCGTGGATGACGTCTTTACCATTTCCCATAAATGGCTGGAAGAATTTACCGCTGAAATCGAAAAGAGGAACATCAGACTCCCCTATGAATGCATAACCCGGGCCGACCGGATGAATGAAGACGTCATTGCACTGCTGAAAAGGAGCGGTTGTTTCCGTGTCTGGATAGGGGCGGAAAGCGGTTCACAACGGATTATTGACGCCATGGACAGGCGGGTGAAGGTGGAACAGGTGAGGGAAATGATCCTGGCCGCACGGAGTGCCGGATTGCAGGCCGGAACGTTTATCATGGTCGGTTATCCGGGGGAAACGGAAGCGGACCTGGCAGAAACCCTGCAGCATCTGAAGACATCGAACCCTGACCGGTATACCATTACCGTGGCCTATCCGATTAAAGGCACACCCCTGTATGCCGAAGTGGAAAGCCGGTTCACCAAACAACTTCCCTGGGAATCCTCCACCGACCGCATGATCGATTTTAAACGCACCTACTCGCGAAAATACTACGACTATGCCATTCGCTGGATATCCAATGAAATGGTCCTGCACAAGGCTGAAACAGACCAGAATGCCGGAAGCGGCCTGCTGATCAGGCATAAACTTAAATCGCTGGCCGCCCGCAGCATGATGACGTATGAAAAGCTGATTCACCGTTCCTGATCCGTCTGATACAGTCAGCGTCTTCCTGAAATGTTCGTATAAAAAAGAAGCGCCCCCTTGCGGAGGCGCTTACTTGATTTTTCAGGAACGCATTAATATTCCCACATATCATGTTCCAGGTTGATGATGTCCATTTTGATGCGATCCGCTTCGAGCAGGGCATCCATGGGATTGATCTTGTAATCCTCGATACGGCGGTTGTACTCGTTGGACTCTTTAATGATATAGCTGTTAAACATTCGTTTCATAAACACATCGTCAAACGTTCTGCGCTCCCCGTCGTTCTGCCTGTTGAAGACTTCGTTGTTGGATAACACCTTGCGGGCCTCCGGAAAATAAAACCAGCAGACCGGTATGGGTTTGGATCCTTCGCGGATATTGCCCTGGTCGTCACGGTCATATTTAAGCGGCGCAAGGCCTATGATACGGGTTTCGATAATAGAACGCTGTTTGTCAAAAAAAACATCCTCCTTGATCCTGTATTGTACGATATCATCAAACCTGAAATCCTGGCGGATTACCGTATCGATGGTAATATCCGGGTTATTGGGGTCGATGGGAATCTGGGTGGTATCCATCCGGGAACCGCCGAACCGTTCAAACTCTTCAAAGGTGATGGGTTTGGTAAACTCATCGTCCACATAATCGTACGGGGTGAGGGTTCCCTCCTTCACGGCATTGTAAAGCAAATCGATGAGGCTTTTCCTGTCCTTGGTGTCATCGTGTTTCGGGAAGGCCAGCGGGATGTTGATTTTTTCCCTCAGGTCGATGACGCGCCAGATTCTCCTGGACCAGATGATATCGGCTTCACGCAGGTGACAGAGTGGGGTTACTCTTCTTAACGGGGTGTGTTCTCTGATATACACACCATCCAGTACATTCTGTGCGGAGACCTCAGTCACTCCGAAAGGAATGAGGGCAAGCAGGGAATAAAACAGTAACTTTTTCATGTACACCTCCTGTGTTTAGCTTATTGCAATGTGAATACGATGGATCCTAAACTTCTCGGTCTTCCATCCGGGCCGACAGCCTTGATATTCTCAAATACGACCTTGGAGCCGGCTCCGGCAGACTGGATGCTGGCCTTCATTTCCGGCGTAATCAGGTTGCTGTTGCTTTCTGATACAAACGGGTCTTTTCCTTTTCTGGCAATATAGATGGAGAACCGGGTAACCGAAAACCGAAGGTCAAAGGGGAAATTTTCCATGATGGCAAAAACGGAAGGCTGTGCGGCCAGTGTGTTCTTGTTCATGTTTCCGCCTTTGGAATTGGCAATCATGGCAATCGGATCCGGAATACTCTTAATCCTGAATTTCATGGTTCCCATGGTTTTGTTTTTCCCGTCGAAGTCAGCATTGACTGTTAACGTAGCTTCTCCCGGAGTGGTTACCTTTACGAGAAAATCGGAACTGCCTTTGCTGGCAGGATCCCTGCTCAACACTGCGCCTCCGCCGGCAATGGAAGGTTTTACCTTTTCATTGGGAACACCGGGAACGGAAATGGAAACAGGGTTATCCACACCTATATACAATACGTTCATCTTGGTAGGCGATACAACGGCTGCGGGAGGGGCGGCAATATATTCCGATTCAAATTTATATTCGTCATAGGTATTATCGGGCTTCCTCACCTTGATCACCCCGCCCCATTTTTTCAGGCCGGAGCTTCCCGGGCGATCGGTAAACTTACCCATACCGGCTTCTACCGGAAGAACACGTCCGCCTACATTTATCTCGGGGTTTTGCGTTTCGTTTACGGCAGCCAAAAAGACATCGGCTTTATATTCATCCCCGACAAATACATAGCTGGAGGTTGCAATAACCTTTGGCTGAAGAGATGAAATTTTAAAGTCAAGCGCGTTGATGGAACTCAACAGGTGAGTGGTCACTTCCGCTTCTGCATTTTTTACGTCTGACTGCATTTTTGTAAGCAAAGCTACTGAAGCCACCACGGGGTTATGGTAAAACGTGGCCATCTCCCAGGTTTTCCGGCCCTCTATGACCCGCTTTGGATCCGGGTCTTTGGTGTTCAGCAAGTCGTCAAAACGCTTGGTGAAAGCCGGAACATCCTTCGGATCCATGTTCTTAAGCATGATTTGTTTGTATTCATCCAGTTTTTTACGAAGTGCTGAGGCCAGGTGACCTTTGCCATCCTGTTCGCTGCCAACCATCAGCTCGGTTGGCGTATCGTAATCATCCATCTTTTGCATATCGCGAAGTTCCGGAACTTTTTCCGTGGGCTTCAGTCCGTCTGCCTTGATCACCAGTTGTTTCTTGATGCTTTCCATATAGGCAACCAGGGAATCGGAAAGCGACTTGGCCTTCATGGCCCGGTCGTAATGGATTTGTGTTTTTGCCTTATCATTAGCCAGCGCCTTTTCGAAAGCACTGTAGGTAAGTTTATTTCTGTCTGTTAAATTGGTATTCGACTTTTCAACACTATCATTGATGGTTACAAAGGCATTTATAATTTCCTTGTTTATGTTCAATGCCAGCAGAGCCGTCAATACCAGGTACATCATCCCGATCATTTTCTGCCTCGGGCTTAATTTCGCGCCTGCCATATTAAATTAAAAGTTTTGGTTAGTTAGGTATGGTTGATTGACTTATTTGGCACTGCCCGCATTCATGGCCGACAACATATTGCCATAAATGGTATTGAGCGATGACAGGTTTTTGGCAAGCTTGGTCACTTCTTCCTTGTATCGTTTGGTATCTTCCACTGAAGCGTTCAGGCTGGCCATCATGGCATTGATACCTTCATAGAACTTGGTGGTTTCTTTCATATGCGTGTTTGAATCACGCAATTGCAGTTCATACACGGCATTGAGTGCAGCCAGGTTCTTCCCGGCGCTTTGCACCTGCTCGTTATAAACCTTCACGTCTCCCGAAGCATTGCTCAGTTCGGACATAGCCTGCGTAACCTTATTGTAGGACTGGGTTAAATCACCCACCGACTTGGTGGCGCTTTTCACATTTTTCAGATAATCTTCCGTGGCCACAGAAGCATCAGAAAGATTGGAGAGTTTAGAGGTGTTTTCTCCCAGAGATTTCAGCCCGGTTCCAAGGCTTTGGATCAGGTCCGGACCTATTTTGGCATCGGAAAGCAATTTATCGAGGTGTTGTGCAACGGCATCCGGCTTTTTCCGGTCTTCTTTTTTATGATTCGGATCGTGCATTCCGGCAAGTTCAGGGTAAACGAGTGACCAGTCCACCTCCTCATGCGGTGGTTCAAATGCAGAGAAAAAGAAGATCACCGCCTCCGTTAACAGCCCTACCGTCAGAAACGTACCGGCAAACGGCCAGTGCTGAATCTTAAATAAAGCGCCCACGATTACGATAGATGCACCGAATCCGTAAAGTTTGGCCATGAATTGTTTAAACCCCTTACCCTGGGTAATTTCTGTTAATCCCATAATGTTAAAATAGATTTAATTGGTTAGTAGTATTGATTGTTTGTTGTAAAATCGAAGTAATAATCCCGTTCCTAAAAATCAGACTTATCACGGCCCATAAACGACATCACGCAACGGAATCCAACATAACACTTGGAGGTGTCCTGGTATTCATAAGACCTGGTACCGGTCTGTAAAAAATACCCGACATCTTTCCAGGATCCGCCCCTGATTACTTTCCGCTTCAAAACAGGAGGATCTGATTCTTTCGCTTCATAAGAATAATCGGGATTCAGGTCATGAGAAAAGTTATATGCTGATTCATCAAATGCATTGCTGGTCCACTCGGAAACATTTCCAGCCATATTGTATAAACCATACTCATTAGGCCAGTAGGAAGTCACTTTAACGGCATAAAATCCGCCATCATCCATATAATTACCGCGCATGGGCTTGAAGTTGCCGAGGAAACAACCGCGGCTGTTCCGGATATACGGACCACCCCAGGGATACGGCGACAATTCAAACCCGCCTCTGGCGGCATATTCCCACTCCGATTCGGTCGGCAGGCGGAAATCCTGAACGAAAGTTTCCCCGTTTTCCTGGAGGTAACTGTTGAATAACTGTGTCCTCCAGATACAGAAGGCACGGGCCTGTTTCCAGTTAACGCCTACTACCGGATAATCGTCATAGGACGGATGCCAGAAATACATGTTGGTAATGGGGTCGTTGAAGGAGTAACTGAAATCATGAATCCAGGCCAGGGTGTCGGGATACACATTGATCACATCCTTTTTAATGAAAACGGAACGATCCGTTTTACCCTGCTCCCTGTTTACGCGTTGGGCAGCTTCCTGCAAATCGATCCAGTAATATTCAAAATTCAGTTTGCGGGAATCAATTTCTTTTCTCCTGTAATAGCGCTCACTTTCCGGCAGGTAGAGTTCAGCCAGGGTTTCCACATTCTCCTCATCTTCCCACTTGATGCGTCTTCTCCAGTTAATGCGCTCCCCGTATTCGCCTTCATCGATCAAATGTTCGCCACCAATCAACCGATGGGCCAATGAATCGCGCACCCACTCTACAAACTGGCGGTATTCATTATTTGAAATTTCGGTGTTGTCCATGTAAAAAGCATGAACGGACACCGTTTTGCTTTGAGCTACTGCGGCATACGGCACATCCTGGTCACTGGGACCCATGTTGTAGGCGCCGGAAGGAATGTAAACCATTCCATACGGATCAGGCTGATACCACCTTTCCCTTCCCTGAGCACCAACCAACTGACCCCGGTTACCGCCACCGCAACTGCTGAAGATGAGGGCGATAAAGGCCGGAATAAAAATCTTTTTCATGAATCCGTGATTTTAGTATTACAGTAAGTTTTGTTTAATGAATTGCAATAGTAACGACATAAGCGCAGTTATATTTTTGCATGACCTATATCAGTAAACGGTATACGGTCCTAGCAAAAATAGGTTTCTGCGATACTATCGGGTACAAATTATTAAAGGAATCTTACGTTTTTGATCGGATAGGTCTTCTTTTTGGTGATTTTATAGCAGTATCCGAGCATAATCTCATGGCTACCGCTGCTGTAGTTCTTTATGGGCGAGGTGGTAATATCATACGAATAGCCCAGCCGCAGGCCTTTCAGGATATTGATTCCGGCCATTAATACAATGGCATCCTGCATCCGGTAAGAGGCTCCGAACCAGATCAGGTCCCTGTAATGCAGGTTCAGGTTGATGTCAAACTGGGTGGAGGCGGCATCCGTTTTGATATGGGCACTGGGCTTGAGGGAGAAGGCCGGGGACAATTCAAAACTGTATCCGCCTGAAAGGTAATAATGCCTTTTTATCTTGGTTTCCGTATTGCCATAATCGATTTTATTCTCAATCAGGTGTGCCGCTGACAAACCAACATATGCCCTGGAGGAGCTGTAATACAATCCAAAGCCCAGATCGGGGAAAGCGTTCCCGCTGACTGATCCCAGGGGAATGTTCGGATCGTTGGGGTCGTTATAAATAAAATCCCCGTCCAGCGATTTCTGCATAAAACCCAGGTCAATACCGACACCCAGTTTACCGGTGTTGCCGACAGAAAAATGATAGGCTCCTGCAAGTTTGAACTGGAGTGTGTTTTCAAATCCGATTTTATCCGTCAATACTGACAGTCCAACCCCGAATTTACCGATGGGAGCCTCGATCCCGAAAACGCCGGTTTTGGGGGCGGCTTTACCCCATCCAACCCATTGCGTGCGGTATAGCAAATTGGCGCAAATCGCATCGTTGCTGCCGGCTACAGCCGGGTTCACATACAAACGGTTAAACATATTCTGACTAAATTGTGGGTCCTGCTGTCCAAACGATAATGAGGCAAAGGAAATGAGTACAAGAGCAGTAAATAGTCTTTTCATAAGGCTTTGGGTTTGTAAAATAGGTCTTTAAAAGTCGATTTTATAAAATTGGTCGGTAAAGGAAATAAAAAATCAAATAAAAACAAAATATTAAAATTTAGATTCAGGTCATTCAAACAGCAGAATTTGCTCCTTGCAGCCTCCTGCTGGAATTAAATTCGGGGCTGGAAGCATTTCCCGGCTATGAAATTTTCTGAAGAGTCTGCCACCAGCGCTCCGGTAATTCATCGTTACAGGCAGCCTGGTAATCCTTG
>CAYWHE010000194.1:0-7833 GCA_964458125.1 uncultured Flavobacteriaceae bacterium
GCCAGTGAAGGTGATTTCCATGAAAGCATCAACGTGGCCGCCGTCTGGGATTTACCGGTCATTTTTATCATCGAAAATAACGGCTACGGACTGTCGACCCCTTCCAGTGAGCAGTTTCGCTGCAGGCAGTTTATTGATAAAGCCATTGGTTATGGCATCGAAGGGGTGCAGGTGGACGGGAACAACATCCTGGAAGTTTATTCTGCCGTGGATAAAATGGCCAGGTCCATCCGTGAAAATCCCAGGCCGGTTTTGCTTGAATGCATGACCTTCCGCATGCGTGGCCACGAGGAAGCCTCCGGCACCAAATATATCCCCCAGGAACTATTCAGCAAATGGGCGAAAAAGGATCCCATCAAGAATTATGAGGAGTTTTTATTGCATGAAAAAATACTGAGCAGCGAACAGGTAAATGCCCTCCGGTCTGCCATTAAAAACGAGATTGAAACCGGCCTGGAAATTTCTTTCGCCGAAGATATCGTGCATCCCGATACCGGCCTGGAACTGGCGGACCTGTATGCTCCGGCGCCCGTGAAACCCATTGTACCCGTGCTGCAGAAGAAATCGGAGAAACGCTTTATCGATGCCCTTTCAGATGCCATGAAGCAGGCGCTTTCCATTTACCCGAACCTGGTCATCATGGGTCAGGATATTGCCGGATACGGCGGCGTGTTTAAGGCCACCCAGGGTTTTCTTGAGGAATTCGGAAAAGAGCGGATCCGGAACACCCCGCTTTGCGAGTCGGCCATACTCGGCGCCGGCCTGGGCCTGTCTATCAATGGTTTTAAATCCATCATTGAAATGCAGTTTGCGGACTTCGTCACCTGTGGCTTCAATCAGATTGTAAACAACCTGGCCAAAACACATTACCGTTGGGGACAACATGTCGATGTAGTCGTACGCATGCCAACCGGAGCTGCTGTCGGGGCCGGGCCCTTTCATTCCCAGTCCACCGAAGCCTGGTTTTTTCATGTTCCCGGTTTAAAAATTGTTTATCCAGCCTTTCCTTCTGATGCCAAGGGTCTGCTGGCTGCCTCCATTGCCGACCCCAACACCGTTATGTATTTCGAGCACAAGGCCCTCTACAGGAGCATAACGGAAGAAGTGTTTGATGATTATTACACGACGGAGATCGGGAAGGCCCGTCTCGTCAGGGAAGGAGACGATCTCACGATCATCAGCTACGGTCTGGGCGTCCATTGGGCCCTGGAGGCGCTCGGGATGAATCCGTCCATAAAGGCTGACCTCGTTGACCTTCGGACCCTGTTGCCCTGGGACAGGGAAACCGTTTTTGCCTCCGCCAGGAAAACGGGAAAAGTTATCATCCTGCATGAAGACACTTATACCGGAGGTATTGGTGCCGAAATCGCCGCCCAGATCAGCGAACATTGTTTCCGCTTCCTGGATGCACCGGTAATCAGAGTGGGAAGCCTGGATACGCCCGTACCCATGAGTGCAGAACTGGAATGGAACTTCCTTCCGAAGCATCGGTTTGTAAAGGAATTGCTGGCACTTGCCGCTTTTTAACCTGTCCGGACTGATGAACCCTGTCTGCCGGTTGCATCGGATTGAATAGGGAAAACATGCCAATCCATTTCATCGGAATACGATACCTGTTTGTAACTAACAGGGAAATGAAATTTTTTAATGCTGTTCTCATTTTGCAATCCGTTACTTTTAAGGTCTGAAAAACAACAATCCGGTCATGAAAATCATCTTTACCAGTGCAGCATTATTCTTTTTTATTAACGTCCTGTCGTCACAGGCACAACCCATCACTCCTCCTTACAGCGATGACTTTGAAGGAGTCAATGCCGGCTGGACGGCCAGCAGTATTTCAGGAAGTAACTGGCAGTTGGGATTGCCGACTACGCCTCCGCTCAATACCGCTCATTCAGGAACCCAGGCCTGGGACGTGGAACTCAACAGCAACTATGCACCCAATACGGAATGCTACCTGGTTTCCCCCGAGTTTGATTTTTCATCCATCCAGGATGCAACCTTGAAGTTCTGGCAAAACCGGCAGACGGAAACCGGGTGGGACGGAACCCGGGTGGATTATTCCGTCAACAATGGCACCACATGGACAGTACTGGGATTAGTCAACGATCCTCTGGGACTGAACTGGTACAACGCCGGCGGTTTGGGTACCACGGGACTTTCGGGCTGGGACGGAACCTCTGCGGGCTGGGAGCAGTCCACCTATGACTTGTCCATCCTGAACGGCTTGCCATCCGTTCGGTTGCGGTTTTCATTCGCTTCCGATGCCACCACCAACCTGGCCGGCTTCAGCATGGATGATTTTGAAATTACCATACCGGTTCTATGGGATGCAGGTACCAAAGCCATCCTCGAACCCAATGCTGCTTCACCATCCGGAACGGTGAACCCCATGACCGTAGTCGTATCCAATGACGGGTTGAATTACCTGACTTCCATGAATATTTCCTGGTCCCTGAATGCCGTGGTGCAGGGAAATTATGCCTGGACCGGTTTGCTGGCTCCTGGGTCAACGGATACAGTCACCGTAGGGAGTCTGACAATTCCTGCAGGATCCTACCAGGTTTGCGCCAATACGGTTTTAGCCGGTGACGGAAATGCTTCCAATGACTCCCTTTGTGAATCACTGACGGCGGCGGGAGGAGGGCTCACGCTTGCTGTTACCGACTCCCTGGGCTATATCAATTGCGCCAGCCAGCCACAGCGGGATAAGTTCTATATTGCCGGGCAGGCTCCGGCCCTCAATAATGGCGATACGGTAAACCTGGAGATGTTGTTTGGCGATGGCAGCGACAGCAGCTGGGTGGTCACCGTGTCCGGCCAGGCCTTCTATTCTGAAATCACTCATGATTATCCTTTCCCCGGGCTGTTTTCCGTACAGGTTAATGCCACGGCTGCCGGCGGTCTTTCCGGGTCAGTTACCGGTTACAATATCCTCTACATGGCTGATAGCTGTGGAAATATCACCGGGCAGGTTTACCTGGACCAGAATAATAATTGTGTTTATGATGGCCTGGATTATTTTCTTCCCTCAGTTCCCGTCCGGTTGAAACAGGGGGCCAATGTGCTGGATACTTATTACACGGACCTGGGCGGAAACTATTATTTCGCGGTTCCCGATGCCCAGCCTTATGATCTGGAGATCAGCACCAACTACCCCGGCAACAATACCTACTGCCCGGCTTCGGGGGTGATCAGCAATGTCGTGCAACCGTCGGCCGGAAATAATTTCGCCTGGGCGCCCGATGGCGCCTTTGACCTGGAACCGGCCTTGCAGTTTCCGGGTATCTCTTCGGGTTCGGTCAGTACGCTCCTGGTCAGCGCCCGGAATAATTTCTTCCTGACCTTAAGCGGAGCCGTCAAATTACAATATGATACCAGCCTGTTCAGCCTGGTTTCGACCAGTCCGGCCGTATCGGTTCAGGTGGCCGATACACTGATATGGAACGGCGTCATCGTAGGAAGCCCGTATACATTCAGCACGTTTAATGCAACGGTGCTTTTAGCCCCGAAACCAGCGCTCATCTCCGGCACCAATGCCTGCTTCACGGTGATGGCTTTACCGGGTACAGGGGACAGTGTTCCGGCCAATAATTCGAAAAATGTTTGCGGAACCGCATCGGCTTCTGTTCCTGAAATGGTTAAATCGGTGGATCCTGCAGGTACCGGTCCGGGTGGAAATGTATCCCCGTCTGTTTCCTCGTTTACCTATACTGTTACTTTTCAGAATACCGGCGTCATGCCTGTTTTCAACGCCTTCATCCTCGATACCATCGACAGCAGCCTCGACCCCGGCACCCTGCTGGTTACGGGGAGCAGCCACCTGGTGAATACAGGTTTTGTGGCATCGGACGTGGTCCGGTTTTCGTTTGACAATATCCTGCTGCCCGACGCGGTTTCCGATCCTGCCGGCAGTCATGCATTCGTGAGCTATTCCATTGCGCCCAAGCCGGGACTTCCCGATGGAACGGTGATCACCAACAGTGCTGTGGTGTATCTCGATTTCTATGCCGGGGCCTCCACCAACAGCACGGTGAATACGATCGATTATTCGCTGGGAGTTGCAAACCCTGAGGTTTCCCAGGACCTGTCCGTTTATCCCGTACCGGCTTCCGGAACGGTAACCGTCAGCAGTCATGAGTTAAATGGCCGTTGTGTGGTTTATGACCTGCTGGGAAATGAAAAATACAGCGGTATGATGGTCGCTGGCAGGGTAATACTGGAAACGGCAGGTTTCTCACCCGGTATCTATGTGGTCCGCGTGATTACAGATCAGCGAAGCCTTTCCGGAAGAATGGTAATTGCAGAATAACAAAACACAGCTTTGTTTTAAGGGTCGGGAAGACATGGATACGGGTTTGAATCTCATGGCGTGTATTCCACGTCCCTTGCGGCAAATAAAAAAGGATGACGGTAGCCGGCTGCCATCGCCGGTATAATTTAGTCCTGGTCCTGTTTTTGACAAACCTTTACACGAAAAAAGGTCCGGATAGCCGGATCATGTTCCGTTTTAATGGGTGATTTGAATTTCCGATTGCCTCTTCAGGTGTTGGCCCGTGATTTCTTCATACAGGGCTTTGTATTTTTCAAAGAGTTCACGGCTTTGTGACTGACCGTCCACATACAGGTTGTTCCAGAGGAGATAAACCTGTGGTGCCTGTCCTTCCCTGATCAGGCCGTCACGCGCCAGCGCTTTCAGCATGGTGTTGCGAAAAACTTCGTTTTGACGTTGCTCCTCCCTTTGCAGTTCTGTCATGGAGGATTCGTTCTGTTGTGGAGTTGCGTTATGACGGATGAGCGCTTTTCCCGTTTCGATAAAAGACTGAAAATCCCGGAAGGCTGCAGGTTCAATTTTTAAACTATCCACCTGTAATTCCAGTACCTCATTCTGCAACAGGATCAAACGGATGTTTTTTTCATCCTGCCGGAAAGTGACAATAGACGGAAGGTTGGATTCCAACCCGGGTTTTAATTTAACCGGTTCGGTGCCGGCGTTGATTTTTTCATCTCTACCCGGCGGGTGGCTGATGTTTTCTTCGATGTAACGGGGAGGAAAGGCCTGTTGATTCGCTCTGCCGGCAATCAGCCCCAGGCTGTCTTTCGTATTTTCGACAAGGGCGGTAACGGTGGTCTCTGCGGGATTGCCGGTGAGACCTGATACCGTCAGCATACTTTTAATTTTGCCGCTATGACGATAATTGAAAACCAGATTGACGGCGGACAGGGAAACGGTGAGTGTCAGCAATACGAGCAGTGTGGCGTAAATCAGGAGCTTTTTCTTCCGGTTTTTCCGCGAATCCGGAACAGGTGAAAGATCATCCGTCGCCTCAACCTCCGGCGCGCCTCCTGATATTTGTTCTTCACCCGTAAAACGGGGTTGAAACGTAAGAGGGGTTGGTTCTGATGAATGCTCCTGCATGGTTGACCTTACCGGGGAAATGTCACACTTTCGCTTTTTTGTATACGTCATTTTTAATTCCGGGTTTCAATAGCTGCCGGCGAACTTTTTTTCCTAAGTTCCTGAAAATTGAATCCAAAACAGGTCAATTGAAAATCAACCCGGTAAATTAATAATGTAAAGGAATAGCATATAAAATTCTTACATTTGCTTATCTTTCCGGTTGCTTACTTTTTGCGCTATTAATGGAATGGGTATGGCTAAACAGGTATTTTTTATTTTTTTATTGCTGTCGTTTCGGTTACAGGCCCAGGATATACCATTTGAACGGGACCGGTTCCCCGGCCGCGAAAGAGCCTTTTCGGCTGCGAAAGGCAGCCTCGACCAGGGGGATGCCCTGTTCCTGAACATCCCGCCTCTTTACAAACGGGCCTTGCCATATTTTGAACAGGCCAGGGCTTTTAATCCGGAGAATGCCGATCTGAATTTCAAACTGGGTCTTTGTTACCTGAACTCGAACTACAAATACCGCTCCCTGGAATATTTTAAAAAGGCATATTCCCTCCGGCAGTCGGTAAACCCGGCCATTCACTATTACCTGGGGCAGGGCTTCCAGATCAATGCAGCCTGGGACGAGGCCATCGAGCAATACAACAGTCACCTGGCCACTTTGGACGTGCGTTCAGAAGCTGACCAGACTAACGATACCCGTAAACGAATAGAAGAATGTAAAACCGGTAAATCGTTGACGGCAACTCCGGTAAACGTAATCGTGGAAAGTCTCGGTCCCGAAATCAATACAGCCGACCCGGAATACAACCCGCATATCTCAGCCGATGAATCCCTGCTGATTTTTACATCCCGGCGGAAAGATACCTACGGAGGGGAGTCGGACAGTTACGATGACCAGTATTTCGAGGACATTTATATCAGCGAAAAGGTGAACGGCAAATGGAGCAAGGCCAGAAACATAGGGCCACCGGTTAACACCAAAAGCCACGATGCGGCAGCCGGAATTTCAGCCGACGGGCATACCTTGTTTGTTTTTAAGGGGGACCGGAATGCCGGTGACCTCATGGTGTCGGAACTCCTCCGCGGCCGATGGACCAAACCTGAGGACGTGGGAAAAAAGGTGAATTCCGGGTTCCATGAATCATCAGCCTGCCTTTCATCGGACGGGAACACCCTCTATTTTGTCAGTGATATTCCCGGTGGTTCCGGCGGACGGGACATCTATAAAAGCCGCTGGAACAACGGCAAGCTGGAATGGGAAAAACCACAGAACCTGGGGCCGGTAATCAATTCCGTTTATGATGAGGAAGGGGTATTCATTCACCCGGACGGCAAAACGCTCTATTTTTCCTCCAGGGGGCATCAGACCATGGGCGGCTATGATATTTTTGTAAGCCATTGGGAATCAGGAGCATGGTCTGCTCCACAGAATTTGGGCTATCCCGTAAACACACCGGATGATGACGTATTTTTTGAAGTTTCGGCCAGCGGGCTCCACGGATATTATGCTTCCTATAAAAAGGAGGGCCTCGGTGAAAAGGACATTTACATGGTTACTTTCCACACACCGGGTATCCCGGCCGGCAAACTCACCATCGTCAGGGGGGTGATCAGCGATGCCAATACGCATGAGCCGCTCAGCGCCAGGATCGAGCTGATCGACATTGAAAAAAATGAACATATCGGCGTCTTCAATACGGACAGTAAAACCGGGCGGTACCTGGTTTCGCTTCCTTCCGGGAGAAACTATGCAGCAGTCGTATACGCTGATGGTTACTTGTTTGAATCCGGGAATTTCAACCTGCCCGACACCGCATCTTACAAGGAGTTCGATATGAACCTGGAACTCAAACCCATGACGGAGGGGAACATCATCATCCTGAACAACATCTTTTTCGACACGGACAAGTTTGAGCTCAAATCCGAATCCGGCAATGAACTGCAGCGCATTACCGGCATGATGGAAAAATACCCCACGCTGCAAATTGAAATTTCGGGACATACGGATAACAAAGGAAGCGATGCCTATAACCACAGGTTATCCGAACAACGCGCCAAATCGGTTGTCGATTACCTCATTTCCAAAGGCGTAGCGGAAAACAGGCTGTCCTATAAAGGATACGGGAAAGATCAGCCCTTTACAACAAACGACACACCGGAGGGGAGAAAAATGAACAGGCGTATTGAATTTAAAATTCTCAGCCGCTGAACGGCAGGCTTATAAAAAATTAAGCTTGTTCATGAATGCATCCTTGTAGGATTTCCCGATGGGAATAGTCTTGTCCCCGATCATCACAGCATTCTCATCCAGTACGCTTACCTTGTCCAGGGACACGATATACGAACGGTGCACCCGTATGAACTGGTCGGATGGCAGCTTGGCCACAAAGTCCTTCATTGAGGAATGGATCACTAACTGGACG
>CAYWHE010000195.1:0-7826 GCA_964458125.1 uncultured Flavobacteriaceae bacterium
TCCTGACCGGATGTGACCCCAGGCGGGTATACGAAAAGAATGAAAAGATACCCGATTACAACTGGGATCAGAACAAGGCGCTTTCCTTCCTTGTCGATATCCGGGATACGGTTTCCCTGCACACCATTTACCTGAACGTGCGGAATGCCGGCAATTACCGGTTCAGCAACCTGTTCCTGTTCATCAACACCCGGTTGCCCGGGGGACAGCTGCAGCGTGATACGGCCGAGTGCATACTGGCCACACCGGAGGGTCAATGGCTGGGAGACGGGCTTGGCGATATCTGGGATAACCGGGTGTTGTTTAAAGAACACGTCCGGTTTCCGCAGGCCGGTGAATACCGCTTCGATCTCATCCAGGCCATGCGCGTGAATCCCCTGCAGGGCATTATGGATGCAGGTATACGGATTGAAAAGGAAAAAAAACAGTAAACAGGAAAGGCGGTTTTGTCGGCGCGCCGCACTTGATCACACAGGCATGGAACTTTTTCATATTGGCTTTCTTTCCGTCAGGCTTCTGGATGTACTGGATATCCTGATTGTGGCTTTCCTCATGTTTAAAATTTACGAGCTGCTCAAGGGCGGTGCTGCCATGAGTATTTTTATCGGCATCGTATCCATATACCTGTTGTGGTGGCTATTTGTCAGGGTTCTCGACATGCAGTTGTTGGGCGCCCTGCTGGGACAATTCATCGGGGTGGGCGTGATTGCGCTGATCATTGTGTTTCAGCAGGAAGTCCGCAGGTTTCTGGTGCTGCTGGGTTCCAACAGTATTTTGGCGAGAAGCCCCTTTACCCGTCAACTGTTCCCGTGGAACTGGCAGTTTCAGCGCGTCTCCTCGCTGAACCTGGCGCCCGTCATCAAAGCGTGCACTTCCATGGCGAAAAATAAAACCGGAGCCCTTATCGTCATTGCCCGGGCCACCGACCTGAAGTTTTACGCCAGCACCGGTGACCTCATGGATGCAGAAGTGTCCAAGCGGTTAATCGAAAGTATTTTTTTTAAAAACAGCCCCCTGCATGACGGGGCCATCCTGGTGGAAGGCAACAAGATCAAGGCGGCACGCTGCGTATTGCCCGTCACGGAAAATGCCGAATTGCCTGCTCATCTCGGCATGCGGCACCGGGCGGCGCTGGGTATTTCAGAGCAAAGCGATGCCATTGCCATTGTGGTGTCGGAAGAAACAGGTGAGATAGCCATGGCCGTGGAAGGGGAGATCACCACCAACCTGTCGCCGGAGGAACTGGAAAAGAAACTTCTTAAACAACTGCGGTGAGGATGGCCAACATATAACGTTCTCCATAAACGAAAAAGGGGTGTGATGAACGGGCCCCGGTTTTTCCGGATCAGGACCTCAGCAGATCGCGGATGATGTCCTCGACCGAAATACCTTCCGCTTCAGCCTTGTAATTTTTCACGATACGGTGACGGAGGATGGCCGGCGCCACGGCCTTCACATCTTCCATGTCGGGGGAATATTTTCCGTTAAATGCAGCATGGCATTTGGCACCGGTGATCAGGAACTGGGAAGCTCTTGGTCCAGCGCCCCAGGCTAAATAGGTATTGGCCATGGCATGCGCCTGTGGGGTTCCCGGGCGGGTTTTGGTGGCCAGGGATACGGCATAATGCAATACGTTATCGGGTACCGGAAAGCGTTTGATGAGCTGCTGAAAGGTGACGATTTCTTCCCCGCTGAGTACCTTTTGCAAATCGGGATTATATTCCGAGGTGGTGTTTTTCACCACCGTAATTTCCTCTTCGAAAGACGGATAGGTCAGCAGCACATTAAACATGAAACGGTCCAGCTGGGCTTCCGGGAGCGGGTATGTCCCTTCCTGTTCAATGGGGTTTTGTGTGGCCAGAACAAAAAACGGGTTGCCCAGTTCATATCTTTTTCCGGCGGCGGTTACGGCTCTTTCCTGCATGGCTTCCAGCAGGGCCGCCTGAGTCTTGGGGGGGGTCCGGTTAATTTCATCAGCCAGGATAATGTTGGCAAACAAGGGCCCCTTGATGAATTTAAACTGCCTGCTTTCATCCAGAATTTCTGTTCCGATGATATCGGAAGGCATCAGATCGGGTGTAAACTGAACACGGTTGTAGCTCAAACCCAGCACCCTGGCAATCGTGTTTACCAGAAGCGTTTTTGCCAGTCCGGGCACACCCACCAGGAGACAATGTCCCTGGCTGAAGATGGAGATCAGCACATCCTTCACCACTTCATCCTGTCCGATGATCACTTTACCGATCTCGGACCTTAAACGAAAATATGAAGCTTTGAGGTCATCAGCGGCTTCCACGTCTGATTGATAGGTTTTGGTCATAGTATGATTAAAACTTTAAATAAAATAAATTTAATTAAGCCAGTATTTCAGTATGTCGCAATCCCGGTATTCATCCGAAATCCTGATATAGGTATTCTTTTTTTTCTTTTCTACCCAATCTTCCATGATTTTGTTCTGTTTTTCAAAAACCGTTTGTTCCTGGAGGCGCTGGTAGTCGTCTGTCATGTTGGCCCGGTGCGGGCTGCTGCGCGTTTTAAGCTGCAGCATCCTGTAAATCTGGTCACCTTCCGGAGTCTGGGCCTGGGCGGGTGACGAAACCTGGCCCGGCGTGAGCTTATCCAGTACAAAAAACACCGTTGGATCCACCTGGTCAGGCTCAAAACGGGTATTCCCGGTCTGGGGATTCAGCACATTGCCTCCGTTGTAACGGGTTTCGGCATCATCGGAAAACTTGCCGGCTGCATCGGCAAAACTGAGTTTTCCGGCATGAATCAGCCCGGCAATACTGTCCATGAATGCCCCGGCGAGGCGGATATCCTCTTCCGACACGGAGGGCTTGATCAGGATATGACGGACATTGATCTGGTCCCCCCTGCGTTCAATCAGCTGGATGATGTGCAGGCCGAACTTGGTTTCCACAATGGGAGAAACTTCCCCGGCTTTAAGTTTGAAGGCAGCCGCTTCAAATTCAGGAACCAGGTCCCCGCGGTTGGTGAAGCCCAGTTCCCCGCTGTTCCTGGCAGATCCGTCCTGGGAATACAAAACGGCCAGCATGCCGAAATCCTCACCTTTCAGGATTCTTTCCCGGTAGCCTTCCAGTTTTTCCCGGATGTTTTTCTTTTCCTGTTCCGACACCGGGATCTTTCTGGTGATCTGCGCATATTCCAGCTGGGCATTGATATACGGCAGGCTGTCGGGCGGAATGCTTTCAAAAAATGCCTTCACTTCAGCGGGAGAGGCAGTCGCATTTTTCGTAATCTTCGACTGCATGGCCCTGATCTGGAGCTGATCCTTGATCATGGGGCGGAATTCATCCTTGATTTCCGGAATCGACTTTTTGTAATACTCCTCCAGTTTCTGTTCCGAGCCGATCTGCTGAATATAATAGGACATCCTGCTGTCGAGTTCACTCTGCACCTGCGATTCAGTGACCTCCACGCTGTCGATGGCGGCCTGGTGCAGCATCAGTTTATTCAGCATGAGCTGATCGAGAACCTGGCAACGCACCAGCGCACTGCCGTAATTGCCCTGTGCCAGGAACTGCTGGTAGGAAGCCTCCACGTCTGATTTCAGGATGATTTTATTGCCGACGATGGCTTCAATACCCTCCACAATGGTGCCGGGCTGTGCCTTGGCCTTGCCGGAAATCAAACCGGTGAGCAGCAGGCCTGTGAGCAGGAAATTATTGATAGATTTCAAATTCATTATTCCGAAGCGCATTTTCATAGGTGTTCTGTTCCATTTCCTGGATCAGCTGAAGTTTTCTTTTGTTGATGATGAGGTTGCGGATGTTGTCCTTCTCAAAGTCAAGTGGCGATAAGCTTTCCTTGATCATAAATCCCTTGATGTTGATCAGGTACATGTTGGCCGAATCGGTAACCTCGATGTACCGGTTGTTTTTCAGGTATTCCTCCTTGTCGTAGGTTTTGATGGGTACTTTTTTCAGCAGGTCATCAAACAACTGCCAGTTTTCGTTGTCCAGGAAATAATCCGAAGCGAACTGGTAAATGTAGTCATCAAGGAGTTTTTTGTCTTTGGGATTATCCGACCGGAACCATTTCCGGACCTTATCCAGTTTCGGCGCCTTCAGGCTGACTTTAATGTAATTTACCTTCAGAATATTGTCCTTCAACTGAAAGTTCCGCTGGTTTTTGTTGTAGTAGGATTCTATTTCCTCCGGTGAGACAACGGTATCGAGTTGCTGGCGGATCAGTTCCTGCTGGTAAATATAGGTAATAAGTGAATTCCTGTACTCCAGGAGCTGGTCTTCCACATCTTTCTGGTTCTCGGCCAGGTTGTTTTCGGCACGGTGCAGAATGACCTGTTGTTTAATCCAGCTGTTGATGAAATTCTTGACGATGCTGATGCTGTCATTTTTCGAAGTTCCGGGACTGATCAGCCTGGCCGCATCTTCCGTATACAGAAAATGGTCATAGGCCCTGGCAATGGCTCCTGTTTTTTGCTCAGGTTTTTTTTTAAAATACATACAGGATCCTGTTAAGGTCGCAATCAGGAAAAGAATGAGCAGACGATTAGGCAATTTTTTCAGGTTTAAGGACGTGTACTGTTTCAGGCGGAAAGAGGAGAACACCTGGTGAAAACCAAAAATCCCTGTCATTCCTTTTCAGGATGGCCAGGGATTTTGGCATTTGTACCGTGACCAAACCGGAACCTTTATTTACCGATGGAAGAAAGCACCTGTTCGTTCACATTAACCGTGTATTTTTTTCTCAGGCTTTCAATCCAGGCTTTTTCAAGAAAGGTCTGATAGTCGGCAGTAACCAGTCCCCTGGCTTCATCCAGCGATTTTGGAGCGGGGGGCATGACTTCCCTGATCTGCACGAAGCAGATTTGCCCGTTTTTATCGATGTTGGGGGTGAGGCCCTTTACCCACTGGACGGTATCCACAATATCGTTGTCTCCTTTGGAGAACTTGCCTTCTTTTATGGTCAGGTTCAACTGGGAATCCTTATTGATTTCATCGGCAATGGAAGAGGTGGTCATGCCTTTTTTCTTCAGGAGTTTACGGGTATTTTCGGCAATCTCCCTGTTGGCGCAGGTATACACGATGGCATCCACGCGTTGTCCCCACATATAGGCATTTTTATGCATTTCATAGTAGTTGGATAATCCGGCCGAATCCTTCATGGCCTTGGTCCAGACTTTCTGATCCGTCAGGTCGAAGAGCAGGATACCGTCCCTGTATTCCTGCATGAGGGACTTGAAATCAGGGTATTTCCTATCAAGGTTGGCCTCTTCATAAGTGAGGCAGGTTTCGCTGACAAACTGGTCGTATAACTGGTTGGCGATTTTCTGGGAGGTGGTGCCGGGTTTCTTGGTCTGATGATTCACCAGGAATTCGGCGAAATCCTTTTGCGTGTATGATTTTCCGCCCAGGCTAAAGACGGGTTTGGTATAGGATGAGGATTTTGCAGCATCATATTCACCATTGGCCAGGGAACTGTCGAGGGAGTTGATAAAATCTTCCTTGTTTTTCAGGGTTTCGGAAAAATTATTTTCATGTTTAATCCGGTTCACCAGTGAAGTTTTGCTCAGTTCAGCGCGGCTGTCACGGGCAACCTGTGTTTTTAACTCGTTTTGCTTGTCTTCGAAGGAAGGAATGCCGCGTTTTTCGAGGCGCTTGATGATGTGCCAGCCATAGCTGGTTTTCACGGGAGCCGTGTAATCGCCATCGGCTTTTAGTTCAAATGCGGCCTTCTCAAATTCTGGTACCATGCGTCCGGTTCCAAACCAGGGGAGGATGCCTCCGCTGCGGGCTGAACCTTTATCATCGGAAAACTGGCTGGCCAGGTCCTCGAATTTTTCGCCTGATTTAAGCTTGGCATATATTTCATCAATTTTCTGACGGGCTGCTATATTGGAAGAGTCCTTTTCGCTGTTGCCTTGCGTCTTGATCATGATATGGGCCGTATGAATTTCACCCTGTGCCGGGCGGCTGTCGGTTACTTTGATCAGGTGATAGCCGTATCGGGTACGAACCGGCATGGATATATCACCGGGTTTAAGGTTGTAAGCCGAACTTTCAAACGGGTACACCATCTGCATGCCGGTAAAAAATCCAAGGTCGCCGTTATTGTCTTTCGCGGAAGGATCCTCTGAGAACTCCTTCGCGGCAGATGCAAAATCGCCTCCCTTCACCAGTTTTTCCCTGACCTTCATGGCCTTGTTGTAAACGGCCTGGGTATCTTTGGGCAGCGCATCGGGAGCCAGTTTAAACAGGATATGGCTGGCCCGGACATCTTTTTTCAGACGCTCATAAGCTTCTTTCACCAGGTTATCCGTCACATCCTTGTCGGTCATGTATGGCTGGGCCAGTTGCTTGCGGTAGCCTTTCAATTCATTGATAAAGGACTCGCTGGTATCAAGTTTCTCTTCTTCTGCTTCCCTGACCTTTAGTTTGTAATTGATATACAGTTCCAGGTATTCCCGGACACTTTTGGAATCGTAAGATACATCCTTATTGTTTTTCTTGTATACCTTTTCAAATTCCGATTTGGTGATGTTGGTTCCTCCAATGGTCATCAGCACCGGGTCGGTTTGGGCCAGGGTTACGGAAGTTACCAGGGTTAAAACCCACCCCGGCAGTGAACGAAAGAAGTTTTTCATGTTAAAATAATTTGTGTTTACAGGTCTTGTTGAATTCAGGTTTAAATTAACGGATGGCAAATGTATAAAAAAGGAATGGAATTAACCCAAAATGGATAATGACGCAAGGAAGTGCTGATCTTCAACCGGACCGGCTCTGAATGAGCAGTTTCTGAAGAACAATCGAATGGCGGCATATCCGGGTTTTCGGTGAATGGCATTGGATCACTGGAGAATAAGATCACGGCCGCTTACGGGCAGTCCTGTCGGGCTTGGAACGGCTTGGTTTTTTTAAAAACCTGAAAAGCGCTGCGAAGCTAAAAGGGGACGGATGAAATTAACGTGAATAATTCGGTGCTTCCTTGGTGATGGTGACGCCATGGGGGTGGCTTTCCCGTACACCACTCTGCGTAATGCGTATAAAGCGGGCCTCCTGCAGGGCTTGGATGTTTTTGGCGCCGCAATACCCCATGCTGGCCCGGAGGCCGCCCACGAGCTGGTACATTTCCTCGGCCAGGGTACCTTTATAGGGTACTCGTCCCTCAATGCCCTCGGGCACCAGTTTTTTGATGTCGTCTTCCACATCCTGGAAATAACGGTCCCCCGATCCCATTTTCATGGCTTCGATGGAACCCATGCCACGGTAGGATTTGAATTTTCTTCCTTCGTAAATGATGGTTTCACCCGGGGATTCGTCCACACCGGCAAAGAGGGAACCGGCCATCACGCTCCAGGCTCCGGCGGCCAGCGCCTTCGGAATATCGCCGGTAAAGCGTATGCCTCCGTCGGCAATCACGGGTATGCCTGAATTTTTGATGGCTTTGGCGGCCTCATAAACGGCGGTCAGCTGGGGAACACCCACGCCGGCAATGATGCGGGTGGTGCAGATCGAACCGGGCCCGATTCCTACCTTGATGGCATCGGCGCCGGCTTTCACCAGGGCTTTTGCAGCGTCACCCGTTCCGACGTTGCCCACCACCACATCCAGGGAGGAAAAAGATTTCTTCACCCGCTTCAGGGCTTCGATCACGCCTTTGCTGTGTCCGTGGGCCGTGTCAATCACAATGGCATCCACGCCGGCTTCCACCAGCGCGCGGGTGCGGTCGAGGATGTCGCCCGTGACCCCAACGGCGGCAGCCACCCGCAAACGGCCCAGCTCATCCTTGCAGGAATTCGGACGGGATTTGAATTTCAGAATGTCCTTGTAGGTGATGAGGCC
>CAYWHE010000196.1:0-7780 GCA_964458125.1 uncultured Flavobacteriaceae bacterium
TGCATACTACCGTCAATTTTATATGCAGAAGGAATCCGGAAGGCCAGGTCTACCACTTCATAATCCAGAAAGGGTGTCCGGACTTCCAGGCTGTTGGCCATGCTCATCCTGTCAACCTTGGCCAGCATATCATCCGGCAGTACCATGTGCACATCAGCCAGCAACATGTCATTTAGTTCCATTCCACCATGAATCCATGCGGTTTTGGAAGATTTGCAGTCCACATACTTCCTGTCGAGAACGGGAAACGGGGGCTTCAGGAGTACCGAAGCCTGGTCTTCATCTGCAAAGCCGCACCAACGCCAGTAACGCACCGGAGCCGTGAGGGATGCTCCTGTAGAGAACCGGTTCAATTGCCTGAGTTTATTTCCCAACCATGAATTCCTTGAACCTCGGAGACCGTTAAACAATGGAGACAGCAACTTAACTCCCCTGGTAAACAATATCTGGTTTCGCATGATCCATTCCGCCTTATGTTTATGGTATCCGGCAAACAATTCGTCGGCCCCGTCACCTGAAAGCGCCACCGTAACATGCTTTCTTGTTTCACGGCTGAGAATGTAAACGGCAATGGCCGAAGAATCTGCAAAGGGTTCATCCGTGTAATCGAGAATGTCAAACAGATGTTCAAAAAAATGATCATTGGTCAGGGAAAAAACGGTATGCTCAGTTTTAAACTTCTGTGCGGCCAGTCGCGCGTATTGTGTTTCATCAAATAACGGTTCATCTTTGTACCCGATAGAAAAGGTATGCAGGTTTTTCACATGTTTGGAAGCCAGCCCAGCAATAATCGATGAATCGATCCCACCGCTTAGAAAGGAACCCAATGGCACATCAGCCACCAGTCTTCGCTGAACCGCATTATCCAGCAGGTTAATCAGGGCTGCCTGTGCCTTATGATAGGAAACCGGGGGTTGTTCCATGGCATTGATGACATAAAATTTCTTTTCATCGGAACATTGTTTTTCCTGGAGGGATACCATCATCCAACTGCCTGCGCTCAGCTTCTTTACCTGTTTTAAGATAGTCAGGGGAGCGGGTATATAATTCAGCTGCAAATAGGTAAAAAGTGCTGACATGTTAATTTCCCTTTTTATTCCGAAGGCCATCAGGGATTTCATTTCAGAAGCAAAAAGAAAAACGTTTTCATCCGAATAATAATAAAATGGTTTCACCCCAAAACGATCGCGGGCCAGGAAAACGGTCTGATTTTCCTTATCGTAAATAGCCAGGCTGAAAAAGCCGTTCACCTTATTCAGGCAGGAAGGGCCTTCATTTAAAAATAAATGCAGCAACACCTCCGTGTCGCTTTCAGAAACCAGGCTAACGCCTTTTGCGAGCAATGCATTCCTGTGTTCCAGGTAGTTAAAAAATTCCCCGTTAAAGGTAATGGTATAACGCCCGGAAGGATCCGACATGGGCTGCCCTCCTGCCGGGGATAAATCAATAATCGAGAGCCTGCGATGTCCAAAAGCGATCCGGGTATCGCGGAAAAAGCCTTCTGCATCCGGACCCCTCCTGGACAGGAAAGAGGTGGCCCATTCAATTTTTGGCAGATAGGAGAGACCGAGATCGCTGAAGGAAATACAACCGGCTATACCACACATAGAAACAGGTTTCCTGCTTTCACCCCTGAATGGAGTATGAAGCCGGTTTATATTAATTTATTTCAATTCGATAATTTCCCAAAACCTTATTCCGGGCCTGTTGTCTAAAAAAAAGTTATACAAACCCGGCGTATTTTTATCATTTCCTGCTTTCCTTCCCTGTCCAATCAATGGCGGGATCAGATATGAATCACTTCCCCATAAGCGGCCGCACAGGCCTCCATAATGGCTTCCGACATGGTTGGATGCGGGTGTACCGATTTTATGATTTCATGTGCAGTGGTTTCGAGTTTCCTGGCCGCCACCACTTCTGCAATCATTTCTGTTACATTGGCGCCAATGAAATGGGCACCGAGCCACTCACCAAATCTGGCATCAAAAATCACCTTAACAAAACCTTCTTTGGCACCGGCAGCACTGGCCTTTCCCGAAGCCGAAAAAGGAAACTTGCCCACTTTAATTTCGTAGCCTGCTTCCCGGGCCGCTTTTTCAGTATAACCCACCGATGCGATTTCAGGAGAACAGTAGGTGCAACCGGGAATGTTATTATAATCGAGGGGTTCCACAGGCAGACCCGCCATATGCTCCACGCAAAGTATGCCTTCTGCAGATGCCACATGAGCCAGCGCTTGTCCTTTCACAATATCGCCAATGGCATGAACACCGGGGATGTTGGTCCGGTAAAAATCGTTCACCAGCACCTTTCCCTTATCCGTGATGACCCCTGTTTCCTCCAGTCCGATGTTTTCAATGTTGGCGGAGATGCCTACAGCCGATAAAACAGCTTCCGCTTCCAGAAACTCCTCCCCTTTCCTGGTCTTTACTTTTACCTTGCATAAGTCTCCGGTTGTATCAACCGATTCAACGGTGGCATCCGTCATGATTTCGATGCCTGATTTTTTAAAGGAACGCGCCAGTTGTTTGGAGACTTCCTCATCCTCAACCGGTACGATGGAAGGCATAAATTCCACGATGGTGACCTTGGTACCCATCGCATGATAAAAATAGGCAAACTCCACCCCGATGGCACCTGAACCTACCACCACCAGCGACTTTGGCTGAGCAGGGAGGGACATGGCTTCCCGGTAACCGAATATTTTTTTCCCATCCTGTTTCAGGTTGGGCAACTCCCGTGAACGTGCGCCGGTGGCCAGGATGATGTTTTTCGCTTCGTATACGGTTACTTGTCCGTCAGCTGAAACGACCTCGACTTTTTTTCCCGGTTTCAGTTTTCCGGTACCCATGATGGCATCGATTTTATTTTTTTTAAAAAGAAACTGTACTCCTTTGCTCATGCCATCGGCTACTGACCTGCTCCGGCTGATGACGGCTGAAAAATCAACGGAAGCGCCATTCACCTCGATTCCATAATCCCGGGCATGATTGATATACTCAAAAACCTGCGCGCTTTTCAGAAGGGCCTTGGTGGGAATGCAACCCCAGTTCAGGCAGATGCCACCCAAACTTTCCTTTTCTACCACGGCCGCTTTCATCCCAAGCTGGGCAGCCCTGATGGCCGCCACATAACCGCCAGGGCCGCTGCCAATCACGATTAAATCGTAGGTCATAAAAATGTTCTTTATTTACGGGACGAAGATAGGTATTCAAAGGAAGTTAAAACATATTCGAATTAAAATATTGAAATTCAAAATAATACAAATAATGTAATTTAAAAAACCAGGGAAGGGATTCTGTTTTGGAAGAGTTGATCGCCAAACACAATTCCGGTGCCTGATGGCCAGACAATCAGGAACTTATTCTGAAAAACAGAAATAAAAACCTGAACACAGATCGGCATTTGATTCCTGGCAATATTCTAACCCGTGCAACTTTTCATCTCCGGTATCCTTTAAATCTTCATTCCGGAATTGGTTTTTATCTTTGTCCATTTCAATTAATATCCATTCCGATGATCCGCTATTCCATTTCCATTCCAAACCCTTCTGACCATTTCATTCATATTGAAATGAAAACTGACAAGATTAAAGGAGCTTCTACTGCCTTTTATTTGCCTGCCTGGAGACCTGGACGGTATGAAATGGGTAATTTTTCAAAGAACATCAGGGGATGGAAAGCTTTTGATGAAAAAGGAAAAGAAGTCAATTTTAAAAAAATCACCAAAGATTGCTGGCATGTGGAAAGCCGGGGAGTAAAAAGCCTGACGATCCGTTATCAATACTACGCCAACGTGCTCAACGCAGGCTCATGCTGGCTGGATAAGGAGCAATTATATATAAACGGCATTCATTGCTTCCTGTATATCAAAGATCGGATGGAAGAAATCCATGAAATCAGCCTGAATATTCCTACAGGATGGAAAATCGCCTGTGGGCTAAAAGAGAAAAAGAAACATGTTTTAACCGCAAACTCCTATCACGAACTGGTGGATGGCCCGTTTGTGGCTTCCGGAAACCTGAAACATCAAAAATATGTAGTGGGCGGCGTCCCATTTCACATATGGATACAAGGCACCTGCAGGCCGGATTGGGAAAAAATCCTGAACGATTTTAAACGTTTTTCCGAGGAACAATTAAACCTGTTTGGTTCCTTTCCCGCCGAAGACTTTCATTTTATCATTCAGGTGCTCCCCTATTCCTTTTACCATGGTGTGGAACACGGCAATTCCACCGTGCTGGCTATCGGCCCGGGTTATGACCTGATGAAGGGCGATATTTACCATGAACTGACCGGTGTTGCCTGTCATGAGTTATTTCATGCCTGGAACGTCAAAACCATACGTCCTGCTGAAATGCTGCCTTATCACTATCAGCAGGAGAATTATTCCAGGCTTGGCTATATATATGAAGGGGTTACCACCTATTATGGCGATTACCTGCTTGGCCGATGCGGGGTTTACAGTAATGAACAGGTGCTTGCGGAACTGGGTAAAAGGCTGCAAAGCCACCTTGACAATGCGGGACGACTGAATTACGCTGTTTCTGAATCCTCTCTCGATACCTGGCTGGATGGGTATGTTCCCGGTATTCCCGGGCGAAAAACATCCATTTATGATGAGGGATGCCTGATTGCGTTCATGCTGGATCTGAAAATCAGAAACGATACGGAAGGAAAAAAATCCCTTGATGATTTCATGATTTTATTAAATACGAATTTCGGGAACCTGAAAAGGGGCTATACGGAAGCGGATTTGTTGAAAATACTGAAAATTGTCACCGGAAGAGACTATTCACTGTTTTTTGAAAATTATGTAAACCGTGCCGTTTCACTGGAAAAGGAACTGAAAAACCTGTTGCAATTGATAGGGTGTGATGTGATTTTAAAGGAAAATCCGGTTTTTACAGAAAATTATTTCGGATTTAAAACCATCCAGGATGGAGCGGTCACAAGGGTTTCTAAGGTTTACCCAGGTTCCATGGCGGATCAGTCAGGACTTTTTGCCGATGATGAAGTGATGGCGGTGAATGGCTTCCGCGTGGAAAACAACCTGCAGGCCTGGTGTGAGTTTTTTAAGGAGGAAAAGATTTTACTGGATATCTTCAGCCATCAATCGAATAAGAAAATTTCCCTGAAAACAGGATCAGATCGTTACTACCCGGTTTGCTCCATTCAACAGGCAGAAAAAACAGAGCCAAGGGCAGTTTTGTTTTTTGAAAAATGGCTGGGATGCTAAACCGATAATTTCAGACGAAAATTCAGCTTATGCAATTTGAACAACCGAAATCATTAAAACAACCTGGTCCGTCTTCTCCTGGTGCTGCCAACACCCAATACACCCAGCAAACCCCTAGTCAATTCCCTGGCAACGGTTCTCATCACCTGTCTTCCGGCAGAACTGCCGGCAACCTGTTCCAGCACAGAGGGTTCCGGTTTTTCTGATTTCGATGCTTCAACCTCCTGCTGCGCTTCATCTTTATGTTGAATTTTGCTGCTCAGTATTTCATAAGCGCTTTCGCGGTCGATGATCTCATTGTATTTTTTCGTCAATGGTGACGCGGAAGTCAATTGCGATATTTCTTCAGGGGTCAGAATATCCATGCGCGACTGAGGGGCACATATCACCGTGTGTACCAGCGGTGCCGGGGAGCCTTTCTCGTCCAGCACGGTAACCAGCGCTTCCCCGATTCCCAATTGGGTCATCAGTTCATCTGTTTTATAATAAGTCGTTTCGGGATAGTTTTCGGCAGCTGATTTAATGGCTTTCCGGTCCATGGCGGTAAAGGCACGCAAAGCATGCTGCACCTTCATGCCCAACTGGGATAATACTGGCGCCGGAATATCGGCCGGGTTTTGGGTGCAAAAGAAAACGCCAACACCCTTTGAACGAATCAGCTTCATAATGGCTTCCAGCTGATCCTGCAGGGCTTTGCTGGCTTCCTTAAAAATCAGGTGAGCCTCATCGATAAAGATGACCAGTTTCGGCTGATCCAAATCGCCTTCCTCAGGAAAGGTTTCATAAATTTCTGCCAGCAGGCAGAGCATAAAGGTGGAAAACATTTTAGGCCTTTCCTGCATATCCGAGAGCCTGATAATATTCAGGATTCCCCTGCCCTGTTCATCTGGACGAATGAGGTCTTCAACCTCGAAGGAGCGTTCACCAAAAAACACATCTGCACCCTGTTGTTCAATTTCAATCACCTTTCGGAGAATGGTTGAGGCGGTAGAGGAACTGATGGCTCCATATTCCCTTTTGATTTCATCCTTGCCTTCATTCAGCAGGAACTGCATAACCTTTTTAAAATCTTTCAGATCGAGCAGGGGCAACTTTTTATCATCGCAGTATTTAAAGACCAGTGAAACTACTCCTGACTGGGTGTCATTCAAACCGAGCATCCGTGAAAACAAGACAGGTCCGAATTCCGACACTGTTGCTCTTAACCGGACGCCTTTTTCATCCGATATAGTCAGCAGTTCCACCGGATATTGAAATGGCTTCCAGGGTATGCCGATACGGGCATGCCTTTCCGAAATTTTCGAATTTTCGGTTCCCGGCCGGCCCAGCCCGCTCAGGTCGCCTTTAATATCCATCAGCAGAGAGGAAACACCTTTTTCGGAAAGAGCACCTGCAATATGCTGCAGGGTTTTCGTTTTTCCTGTCCCGGTAGCCCCGGCAATCAGCCCATGCCGGTTAAACATGCGCAAGGGTGCCTTTACCCGTACCTCTTTTAAGATCTCACCTTCCAGGCAGGCAGCACCCAGTAAAATGTAATCTCCCTGAAAGGAATAGCCATTATTGATGTGCTCAATGAAATTGTTCTTGTTGGTTCCCATGATCATAAGTAAACTGCGAAGGTACGGACGATAAAAAGAAAGGGGAAAAATAACCGGATGGCTTATGAACAACCTGTTGAAATCTTTTTAGGCTAAAACGCTCAAAAACACTGGTTTATTTAAAATATAATCAATAGCTTTGCAAGTTATAGTAATCGAGAAGCCACATACTGACCCGTTTTGAAGCAGTCCATACGCATATACACCCTTGTTTCAGCCGCATTGCTGTTGCTTTGTTTTCAGGTCAGCAGCCAAAATTATTACCGGTCCTTTGCTTCAGGCAACTGGAATAATGTGAATACCTGGGAAAGCGCCCCCACCTCGGGAGGACCCTGGACACCAGCCATAGCTACCCCGACCAGCGCAGATTTTGCCATCACCATTCAAAGCCCCCATACGGTAACCATCAATGCAAACGTCACGATTGATGAAGTTACCGTAAACCTGGGAGCCACGCTTGCAGCAAGCGGCGCTATCGCGGTCACTATTGCCAATGGTACCGGCGTGGATCTGATCAATAACGGGACGTTCTGGGATGCCATCACCGGGGCAGGCAGCATTACTTTTGCGCTCAACGCCCGCTGGATCATGTCTTCGGGTGCTACCCTGCTTAAAACGACAGGTTCCGCCAGTAATAACTGGCAAAGCAACTACCAGGCTGGAATTGCCTCGATACCCTCGAATGCCAACTGGATTCTCCGGAAATCAGGAGGCACCAATCCAGTCATCAGCACCACCACACCTGGCACAGGCTCGGTTTACCCAAACCTGATCCTTGAAAATAATACCGGGGCCCAATGGGTAACCACCACCGCTGCCGGTTCCTTTACCGGGTTTATTGCATTTCCGACCGTAAAAGGCAACCTGGACATTGGCGGATCGGGCAGCAGTACGGTGAGTTTTTTAAATGAACAAACCAATGCCTCTCCGACTGTGGTAAACGG
>CAYWHE010000197.1:0-7773 GCA_964458125.1 uncultured Flavobacteriaceae bacterium
TATGCGCTGCTTCAGAAGGTCTTCCACGTGATCGCGGAAACACCGGCCTGGATCACCCAGCAGACCAATAAATTTTTCCCGTCTGCAACGGTTAACGGGGAAATCACCCCGGAATACCTGGGCGTCGGTTACATCATCGGACCTCGTATAGCAGGGGTGTTAGTAGCCGGAGGCGTGCTTTCATGGCTGGGACTGATTCCGTTGCTTGCCTCCCTTGTGCCCCCGGACATGATCGCCACGCAGCTCATCAAATTAGGTTACCTCCATGACCTCCTGACCAAGGGAGGGCCGGGCGGCTGGGATCCCGAAACCCATACCTTCACCAGCACGGCAACCGCGGTTTACCGGGCCTATGTCAGGCAGATTGGTGCAGGCATGGTCGCCGCCGGCGGGTTTATCACCCTGGTTAAAACATTGCCAACCATCGTTACCTCCTTCAGGGAAAGCGTAGGTTCCATGAAAGAAAAAGCCGCGGGCATCGCCGTGAGCCGTACGGAAAACGACCTGTCCTTTAAAACCGTCATCATCGGCAGTATCGGCCTCGTGGCCCTGATGGCCCTGCTGCCACAGATTCCCGGGGATTCCATTATCAACAAGCTGCTCATCGGCATCCTGGTGGTGGTGTTTGGTTTTTTCTTCGTCACCGTTTCCAGCCGCATCGTCGGCATCATCGGTTCCAGCTCTAACCCCATCTCCGGCATGACCATCGCCACGCTTATGGGTACGGCCCTGATCTTTATAGCCGTAGGCTGGACAGGAAAAATTTATGAACCCATGGCACTGGTCGTGGGCGGTATGATCTGTATTGCGGCTGCCAATGCCGGCGCCACATCCCAGGACCTGAAAACGGGTTACATTGTCGGCGCCACACCGAAGTACCAACAATTGTCCTTATTCGTCGGAGCCATTGTTTCATCCATTTTTATCGGCATCACCGTTAAAATCCTTGACACCCCGACCCAGGAAATGCTCTCCCAGGGCATTACGCATGCCATCGGAAGCGATAAATACCCGGCTCCGCAGGGTACCCTGATGGCCACCCTGATCAAAGGCCTGCTGTCTTTTAACCTGGACTGGCAGTTTGTACTCGTGGGCGTATTTATGGCTATTACCATGGAACTCTGCGGCGTGAAATCACTTAATTTTGCCGTCGGCGCTTATCTTCCGCTGTCCACCACCCTGCCCATCTTTGCAGGAGGAGTCGTCAAAGGCATCGTGGACTGGAGGTCCAAAAAAGAAAATAAAAACGCCGAAGAAAGCGAACTGGGCAAGGGCAGTCTTTTTGCAACCGGCCTTGTAGCCGGCGGGGCGCTGGCCGGGGTTATTATTGCCATCCTGTTTGTCAACGACAACATTGCCGCATCCCTGGCCGGTGCCAACTTCGAACATCAACTGACCGGCGCGCTGGGGGGCGGAGGCTATATGATTTTAGGCACGGCCTTCTTCTGCCTGCTGGCAACGGTATTGTACCGGGTTGCACGAAAGGGGTGAAGCACGCCTCCGCAAACGGAGGAGAATTCACCCTGAATGATTCAAGCTACCGGCTCATTCCAATACCTGAACGGGAGAAAACATTTTTGATTTTCTCCCGTTTAATTTTTAAATATCCGGTCCGTTTTATATATTTCGTAAAATTTCATCCAGTCCGCACCGGGCTGAAAGCCATCTTCCTTCCAATGACTTCAACCATCCTGCAAAAAATCAACTCGTACACCGGCATCCTGCTTCTCCTGCTGGTTGCTTCTTCCTGCCAGGCCCAGCAGCACCAGGAAAAAATTCAGTGGATGAGTTTTGAAGATGCCGTGAAAGCTTCAGAGAAAAATCCAAAAAAAATGTATATCGATGTGTATACCGCCTGGTGCGGGTGGTGCAAACGGATGGATGCCACCACGTTTTCCAATGACACCGTTGCCGACTACATGATGAAAAATTACTATTGCGTGAAGCTGGATGCCGAAACGCGGGACACCATTTATTTCAGGGAGAAAATGTTTGTATATAAGCCTGAATTGAAGGCCAATGAAATCGCCCTTTCCATGCTTTCCGGCAAAATGGGATACCCGTCAGCCGTATTTTTCGATGAAAAATTCAACCTCCTGACGGTTGTGCAAAGCTACCTGACTCCACCGCAGATCATGCCCATGCTGAAGTATTTCGGTGAAAATATTTACCTGAATAAAACCTGGGAAGAATACCAGAAGAGTGTGAACTGACAGACCGAACCCGGCCGAAAACGATCCGCCTGTTTATTGAGTTCCGTGTTGAATACCCGTACGGAATAATTTCCGGGTAGTTGTTGCATTTAAATTATTTAATTACTTTTGGGTTGTTAATCCAACCATCCCATTTTTTAATCCCGGGATAGAAAAAAATTTTATCATGACAGAAGCATTTTTATTTCATGCCTGGCAATGCCGGCTCTTTACCACCACCAATTTTACGACCACGGAAGGGGAACCGCTCCATGTTTTGCATCCCGGTTTACAGAACACCGATGCGGGTCCCGACTTCTTGAATGCCCGTATCCGGATCGGAGACACGTTATGGGCAGGAAACGTTGAGATCCACCTTCGTTCAAGCGACTGGAACCGGCATCGTCACCAGCATGATCCGGCTTACTCCAACATCATCCTGCATGCGGTGTATGAAGCCGATGAGGAAATCAAACGACCGGATGGAACCGCCATTCCGGTATTGCTGCTCAAAGACCTGATCCATGAACAGGCGCTAAAAAACTATTATTACCTCCTTGGTAACCGGCAATGGATACCCTGCGCCTCCCAGGTCGGAGAGGTTGATCAGCTCGTGAAGGAAATGCAGGTAAGCCGGATGCTGACGGAAAGACTGGAACGGAAGACAAGGGCCCTGGCCGAAGAACTCCGCGTGGAAAGCTATCACTGGGAGGAAATTTTTTACAGGCACCTGGCCCGTAATTTTGGTTTTCATACCAATGCCGTCCCGTTCGAACTCCTGGCCAAAGCCCTTCCCGAAACGGTGCTGGCCAGGCACAAGGCAAGTCCACTGCAGGTGGAAGCACTTTTTTTCGGCATGGCCGGCCTGCTGGTTCCGGAATTTAAGGATGAATATCCGCTGAAACTGAAATCGGAATTTCATTTCCTGAAAACGAAATTCAACCTGCATCCCATCGAAGGACATCTCTGGAAATTCCTCCGCCTGCGCCCGGCCAACTTTCCAACCATCCGCCTGGCCCAGTTCAGCAGCCTGGTGGTAAGCAGCAACAGGCTGTTCATGCATCTCCTGCAGGCCGCCGGAATGGAGGAGGTAACTGCCTTATTTACAGTTGATGTTTCGCCTTACTGGAAGACACATTTTACCTTTGATCACCCTTCCCGTTATGACGACAAACCCCTGGGCCGCAAGTCGGTTGAAAATATCATCATCAATACCCTTGCACCTTTTCTTTTTTTATACGGCACGCTGAAAGGACTTCCCATTTACCGGGAACGGGCGTTAACGTACCTGGAACATATTCCGCCTGAACAAAACAGTATCATCGGGAAATGGGAAGAACTGGGATGGCCGTCCAAAAATGCCGCGCATTCCCAGGGACTGCTGGAGCTGAAAAACAATTTTTGCCAGCAACGGAAATGCCTGCAGTGCAGCGTTGGAAACAACCTGCTCCGGCAGGAAAAAGCGGTCGAAAAAATACGTTAACCAGTCATTTTCCTTTTTATCATGAAATCCAGGTCAACCTATGAACAGGTCCTGCAGGCCCTGTCCGATTATTTTACATTCTCCCGCCTGCACCGGAGAGGATCCCTGTTTTTATTATTACTGAACGTGGTGCTGGCTTCGGGGTTTTATTTCATTCATTACCTGAGGCCCGCCGGCGTCTTTGATTCAACGCCCTTCCGGCAGGAGCTGGCCAACTTTCAGGCAGCGATGGAAAAATCAAAGCAGGCGGCTGCGAAGAAAAAAAAAGAGGCGTCTTCAGTCCCGGATCTTTTGCCCGGTAAACCGCCTGACGGATCGAAACCGGTTTTCTTCCGGTTCGATCCCAATACTCTTTCCCCGGAAGGTTTCAGGTCCCTTGGCCTCTCTGAAAAACAGGCCGCGGTAATCATCCGCTACCGGGGGAAGGGCGGCAAATTCAAAACCAGATCCGATCTGAAAAAAATGTATTGCATCAGTCCGGAACTGTATGCAGACCTGGAACCGTTTATTTTCATAACCCCCGATACGGTTGTGAAAGGAAACGGGGCAGTCACCCTTCCTGCCCGCAACCTCTCCTCCAGCGTGCCGCAGGTTTATGATCTGAATACGGTCACCACTGCCGACCTGGACAGCATACGGGGCATCGGCCCGGCCATTGCCAGTGCCATCATCCGCTACCGGGAAAGGCTTGGAGGCTACCGCAGCCTGGAGCAGCTCCGGGAGGTTTATGGCATTGACAGCAACCTGTACCCGCAGGTCATCCCTCAATTGCGCCTGGGAGTGATTTCCCTCACCCGCATCAACATCAATACGGGTTATGCCGGCGACCTGAAACATCCCTACCTCGACCGGGAGTTGGCGCGCCTGATCGTCAATTACCGCAAACTGCACGGGGCGTTCAGGTCGGTGGAAGACCTGAAAAAATTGGCCTTGGTTAATGAGGAATTATATCTTAAACTTGCACCCTATTTGACAACCGAATAAGCCAACTTACTTTTATTTTTTATTTGCTTTTATGGACTTTACGCTGAACGAAAACCAAAAAATGATCGCCCAGACCATCCGGGATTTTGGTGACAAACATATACGCCCGAAGATGATGGAATGGGATGAGCGCCAGGAATTCCCCGTGGAGGTTTTTAAAAAGCTTGGTGAACTTGGTTTGATGGGCGTCCTGGTACCTGTTGAATACGGGGGATCCGGTTTCGGCTATTTGGAATACGTTACAGCCATTACCGAGCTTTCCAAAATCTGCGGCTCCATCGGCCTGTCCATGGCGGCACACAACTCCCTTTGCACGGGTCACATCATGACTTTCGGAAATGAGGAGCAGAAGAAAAAATACCTTCCGAAGCTGGCCACGGCCGAATGGATTGGCGCGTGGGGACTGACCGAGCCGAATACCGGTTCCGATGCGGGCAACATGATGTGCGTGGCGAAAAAAGACGGGGATCATTTCATCATCAACGGTTCAAAATGCTGGATCACGCACGGGAAAACGGGGCAGGTGGCCGTGGTGATCGTACGGACGGGTGAAAAACGCGATTCGCATGGCATGTCAGCCTTTATCGTGGAAAAAGGCACTCCGGGCTTTACGCACGGTCGCAAGGAAAACAAGCTGGGGATGCGGGCTTCGGAAACCACTGAACTGTTATTCGACAACTGCCGTGTGCATCAGAGCCAGATGATGGGTAAAGAAGGTGATGGCTTTATCCAGGCCATGAAAGTGCTGGACGGGGGCCGCATATCCATCGCATCCCTGTCGCTCGGTATTGCCAAAGGGGCCTTCGAGGCTTCACTTCAATATTCGAAAGAGCGGCAGCAATTCGACAAGCCCATCAGTGAATTCCAGGCCATCGCTTTTAAACTGGCCGACATGGCCACCCAGATAGAAGCCGCCGAACTGCTGACTTTCCAGGCCGCCGATTTAAAAAACAAAGGAGAAAAAGTATCCAAACAATCCGCCTTTGCCAAGTATTATGCATCGGAGGTGGCCGTTCGCGTTTCCACCGAAGCGGTTCAGATTTTCGGAGGCTATGGTTATACCAAGGATTTTCCCGTGGAGAAATATTACCGCGACTCCAAACTCTGCACCATCGGAGAAGGCACTTCCGAAGTGCAGAAGATGGTTATCTCACGCGAGCTGTTACGGTAACCTTCGGCCATTTCCGCTTTACGTCCGGCTCAGCGCACTGACCCACCGCAGCAATTCGGGCCGCGGTAATTTTTTCATGCTCCGCAGGCTGCGTGGAATTCAACCTGAAAGATTAACAGGCGTCCTCTTTTCTTCCTTCGCGCATTTTCCTACCTTTGGAGAGTGAATCCGCCTGCAGGCGAATATGGCGCGGTTTTATTCCGGTTGAAGGGATCAACGCCCGAAAAGAATTGCGGCTGTAATTTCCTGCGGATTTAGCTTGCATGATAATCAGCCGGACGAAATGTTCAACGCAGCATCATTTTTATCACGCCATCGGTAAACAGACCAGGCCACCATCGCATCAACACATCAGCCATGAAAAAAATCCTGCCGACCTTATTGATTTGCTGGAGTTTCCATTACTCCCATGCAGATTTCTGGACCCAGAAGGCCAACTATCCCGGAGCCGGCCAGGAACTGCCCCTCTTTTTTTCCATCGGAAATTTTGGTTATGCCGGTTGCGGCACGGGGGCCAGCGACTTTTGGGAATTTGATCCGGCCGCCAATACCTGGAGCCAGAAAGCCAATGTACCCGGGCCTGCCAGGCGCGCCGGAGTGGGATTTTCCCTGAACGGCAAAGGATACGCCGGTACCGGTGACGGGCCCCTGAATGATTTTTACGAATACGATCCCGCCTCGAATACCTGGACGGCCAGGGCGAATTTACCCACGGGGCGGTCGTTCGCCACCGGTTTTTCCATCGGAAACAAGGGATACATTGGTTGCGGGCAATCGCCGTTTATGAGCGATTTCTGGGAGTATGACCCCGTTGCAAACAACTGGACCCAGAAAAGCAGCCTGCCTTTTGTCCGGTCCCATTCCGTCGGATTTTCCATCAACGGAAAAGGCTACATGAGCACCGGTCTTGACGGCTCCATTGCCAATCTCAACGATATCTGGGAATATGATCCCGCCGCCAATACCTGGACCCAGATGGCCAACCTGCCGGCTCCCGGGCGCACCGACGCCAGCGGATTTGTGATCTGCGATCTGGGTTACGTCATGGCCGGCGGAGAATCTCCCTGCTTTGACGATTTATGGCAATTCGATCCCGTACTCAACCAGTGGATACAGAAAACCAACGTTCCCGGCGGCGTGCGCGATGACGGAGCCGCATTTTCCATCGGCAGCAAAGGTTACTTTGGCCTCGGACAACTTGGCGCCACCACCAATACAAATGATTTCTGGGAGTACACCCCCGACAGCGCCTGCACGATCATACCCCAGCCTGTTGTTTCACTGTCTTCATCCGACACCGGCTTTTGTGAAAAGCAATGCATCAATTTCTTTGACCTCTCCACCAACAATCCCACCAGCTGGCAATGGTATTTCCCGAATGCCAGCCCGGATACCAGCACGCTTCAGCATCCGGTCAATATCTGTTACAATGCTTACGGCACCTTTGACGTGAAACTCATCGCCTGTAACGGCGGGGGTTGCGACAGCCTGGTATTGCCCGGATTCATCACCGTATTCCAGACCCCGCCCGCCCCCGTGATCACCCAGCATGCCGACACTCTTTTTTGTTCAGCGGCATTCACCTATGCCTGGTATGAGGCCACCAATCCCGCCCTCGTACTGTCCACCGATTCGTTCCTGGTCTGTTCCCAAAACGGGAATTACTTTGTCATCATCACCGACAGCAACGGATGTGCGGTGGCCAGTAACATCATCCTGATCAATACGGGAATCAACCAGCCATCAGCCGTTGATGAGCCATGGGTTCGCATACAATCACACCCGGTTTCCGGAAACATCCTGGTTGAATTCCCGGCCGCCATTCCATCATCTGTCATCAGGCTGGTGAATAGCCGGGGAGAAACGGTTTACCATGTTACCACATCAGGCCGGACGGTTTCCATTCCTTCCCATCAGCTGGCGGATGGAATTTATTTTGTAAA
>CAYWHE010000198.1:0-7761 GCA_964458125.1 uncultured Flavobacteriaceae bacterium
TAGAATCCCGCGCAGCCGAATTTGGCAGGATCATCGGGGTGGATTATGCCGAAGGATTTACCATCAGCAGGCTGTTTGGTGTACCTGATCTGAATCAACTGATCTGATCCCCGGGCACATTCGCTGTTGCCTTCTTTTAATCTGCCGGGTAGAAATCCTGACATTTTAGGCTTTTTGAATATCACCATTCCTGTCACCAAAGGCTGGTGCATATTAATCTCCAAGGGCGAATTTCCCCCTCCCTTTGACGGGGCAAGGGTATACTCCCTGTCCGGCCCAACGGTTAAGATAAGCAGAAAAAAAAGGCCGCCCTTTGCAGGCGGCCTTTTCTAAAACATTGAAATCGTTTATTTCACAACCATTTGTTTGCTGACCTGGAATCCGGCCATTTTAACGGTATAGTTGTAAACACCGGCAGCGTATTCACTGGCATCAATGGTCAGTTTATGTTTTCCGCTGTTCATATTGTGGTATACACTGGAATACATGACCTGTCCCATTACATTGGTTACTTCAACCGTTACATCGGTGTTGTTCAACAGGAAGATGTCGAAATTGGTCAGACCGGTAACGGGGTTCGGATAGTTGGAGGAAACCGTCAGAGGACCGGCGGTTTGCGTGTAAACACCTGCAGAGGTTGCATCCAGGGAAGTACAGGTAGTGGCATTGGTGAAATCGGCATCGGCAAACGTAGCTCCGCTGATGTAGGTAAAGTTGGTCTGAACACCCGTGCCCAGCGGGGCACCGGAAGGTGCCGTACCGTTCAGCAGGCAATAAACGGCAGGAATGGTATAGGTTCCGGCATTGTCCAGTACGTAGTAAGAAACCATGGTATACATGGCGCTTGCATCTGCAGAAGTGGCAGCTGTAAAGTTGGTTACCTGGGTGGTATTGCCGGTGGCTACATCATAGCCAACACAGAACCAGTTCGGGTAAGCATTTCCAAGCCCGGAGAATGTCGTGGTATCGGTATCAAACCAGCTGAAGAATAATTTGGAACCGTCCCAGGTACGGGATACCTGCGGGCGGCTGTCTTCGTTGAGTTCCTGGTTGGTAGCATCGTTGGGATCTCCGAAAGTTCCGCGGAAAGTGGCAGGCATGCCCAATAATTTGGCGCACCAGGTTAATCCTCCATCCGTGGTATAAACGTCAAAAATACCCCAGGTGCCTGCTCCGGTATTGATGGAGAATCCGCTTGATCCGGCCGGTCCGATAGCAACGGCAATGTGAAGATTTCCGCTTCCGTCAACCACGGCGTCATGTTCAAATCCGGTGGTATATAACAGGCCAGGTGAACCGAATAAGGGATCAACGTTATGAAAAATAACATCATAAGGTCCGTTCCAGGTAGCGCCGCCGTCTGTAGTTTTGTAAACGGTTATGTAATTTACTGAGTCAGCCGAGAAGCCCCATGAATCATGTCCGATGACGGAAATATAACCGTCCATACCATTATCGGCCATGGCAATTTTAAAATCGGTAAATATTTTGCCTCCGGCATTATCCAATTCTACCGGTACGTGGACCAGGCTGCGGGTATAATCGTAATCCCTTTTGGCATTGTTCCAGACGCCTTTGGTGAGAATCAGGTTATCGGTGTAATCGAGTGCATTGGTGAAGTCTACGGAATAATCCACGTTGAGCATGGTTCCGGTTTTGGTGATGGCATGTCCGCGTGAAATCAGGTTCCAGAAACCGTTGGCAGGATCGGAATGAACTTCTTCCTGGCGCCCGGTATCGATATCGGCCAATTGATATGCACCATAGACGTGACCGCCCCAGTCACCACCGCTGGCATCAGCGTTTGAACCGTCACGGGAAGGACCGAACCAGGTTTGAAAGGCACTGTCAGCAACTGTATTTCCGGAAGGATTGGTTATTCCGCCCTGGGGATAACGTGCAATGGAGAAAGGAATGGAAGGATCGTTGTTGCTTCCTGAGGAAGTATAGCAAAGTCCAATGTCCACGGTCCAGGTAGCACCACCGTCTTTGGAATAGTCAAAACGGAAGTCGCCGGAACTGCCGCCATTTACGCTATTGTCGTTACGGTGAATGAAGGAAATTGCATTCAGGGTAGGCTCAGCCCATACCTGGGTTTTAATTCCGATACTGCCGAAGGCATTAGGTCCGGTGGACAGATTCACCGTTCCGACGGCCTGGGTAGTTGGCGTACCGCCTTTGCGGACGCGTTGAGAGGCATCCAGTTTTACAGCAGGCTTGGATGCTGCAAACTGCTCTTTAGGCAATGTTTTGGAAGGTGGGTAAACGAGTGTACTTTGCGCCCAGGCCTGCAGGCCCAGCGAAACGGCAAAGGAGAAGAGTACTAATTTTTTCATTTGTTTGTGATTTTAGTTAGTTATTAATTCGTTAGCTTGATTGCTTTTGCGTTAAGAGGTCGTAAAAGTAAATATTTTTAGGAGATTCCAAACAAAATTATTATTTTTTATAAGGCTATTTTACATGCCCCTGACAATACAACGCTGTGACCGGCGGGTGATTTTTTTAAAAAAAATTAATCAATTTTTGCATTTTAATAATATATGACGAAATTCACAAAAAATTTAAACCCAAACCTATGAAAAAAAACGTACTTATTTTATTCGTCTTTTGTCTGCCATCGTTTTCCGTTTTCGGTCAACTGCTTTATGACAACGGTCCGATTGTCACCCATCCGGGGGCTGGTATCGGCAATGCCGATGTTTCAGCCGTGAATTCCAACCTTCAAACGGTTTGGGGTTTCCGCCACAGCATGTTCAACGGTTTCCGGGTAGCCGAAGATTTTATAATTCCGGATGCCAACGGTTGGCAGATTGACAGCATTGTTTTCCTGGCTTACCAGACCAGTTCCGGTAACACTTCCACCTTTACTGATTACCGCATGCAGGTATGGGATAACTCCCCGGATAATGTGGCCAGTTCGATATTGTATGGTGATACCGTTACCAACGTGTTATTCAATACCTATTGGTCCGGCATTTACCGTACCGATGCAGTTTCCTTTACCAACGTGGATCGACCGCTCATGCGCAACGTGGTGTCCACACCCGGCCTGAGCCTGCCCCAGGGCACGTTCTGGCTTGATTGGGGAGCTTTCGGATCCACTTCTTCCGGCCCCTGGGTTCCCTCCATTTCTTATGCCTCCCCTTCGCAAACCGTTACCGGTGACGCCATTCAGTTTAGCGGGGTAAACCAGGTCTGGCAGGCCATTACCGATACCAACCTCACCACCCAGCTACCCGATGCACAAGGTCTTCCTTTTTATATCTATGGTTCCGTTATCGCCGGAATTCCCCTGCATCAGCAGGAGGAAGTAATTTCCAACGTATACCCCAATCCCGTTTCTGTATCCGCCATGATCAGCATCAGCGACAGGAATCTCGGGTTTTATACCTTTGAATTATACGATGGTCTTGGCCGGAAAGTGATGGTTTTGGATCGCATACAAAAACATCATTTTGAATTGAAGCGCGGCTCCCTGCAGGATGGCTTGTATCATTACCTGATTTACCGGGATGGCGTCCGGGTGAACGACGGAAAAATAATTTTTGAATAAATAGCATTTTTCTGAACCAGGCATCCTTACCTGACGGTGAGGATGCCTGGTCATTTACACCGGGCTTTAAACCGGTTTAAAAATTGAATTCCCCTTCCATTTGTTGTTTGAAAAATATTACCTTTGCAACCCTTTACATGGTATGGTGATTGTAGCTCAGTTGGTTAGAGCGTCAGATTGTGGCTCTGAAGGCCGGGGGTTCGAGTCCCCTCTTTCACCCTTTATTACAGCCTTTCCTATGAAACGGCTGTTTTTTTTTTATTCTGAATTTTAGCCGGAAGGAGTATGAAACGAATGGTGGTTTTCGCATCCGGAACAGGTACCAATGCTGCCAATATTATCCGTCATTTCCAGTCATCCGGAATGGCCAGGGTCGTTCTGGTGATCTGTAACCGGGCCGGGGCACCGGTTATCGGAACGGCCAGGGACCTTGGTGTTCCTGCCATTTTCATACCCAATGAAGATTTTATAACCGGGGAAAAAGTACTTCCTGTTTTGCGGGAAAACCGTGCAGACCTGCTGGTACTGGCTGGATTTTTAAGGCTGATACCTCACCTGATCCTGGAATCCTATGCGCGAAAAATCATCAATATTCATCCTTCCCTCCTGCCCAAATACGGAGGAAAAGGCATGCATGGCTTAAAAGTGCACGAGGCCGTTATCGCGCATCATGAAAAAGAATCGGGCATTACGATTCATTATGTAAATGACCGTTTTGACGAAGGAGAAATTATCTTCCAGGCAAGGGTTCCGGTTACGCCGGGAGATACGCCGGATTCGTTACGTCAGAAAATACATGAACTGGAAATGAAGCATTTCCCACCGGTGATTGAAAAAATACTGGGGTGATCATGGCTGAGTATAAAACCGAATTTGCCATTTTTTAATTTTATACTACATTTGCAACGGCAGTTGCCATATTAATCAACCTAAACCAAATCATCATGAAAAAAAGATTCGCTTTATTTACCTTCACCCTGGTCATCGCCTCCGGCCTACTCTTTGACGGATGTAAGAAAAAAGATGATGACGAACCGGAAGACGCAAGAAATAAATTTGTTGCCGCTTATGGTGTTACGGAGGAAGGCACTGACCTGACCGGTCAACAATACAATAATTACAAGTTTGATATTTCCATCACCAAATCATCCAGCAATTCCACCGATATTTTAATCTCCAATTTTGGCGATTTCGGCGTAACGGTGAAGGCAACGGTTTCCGGCAGCAGTATTACCATCCCCCAACAAACCCAAACCATACAGCAAACTTCCGTTGGAATTGACGGTTCCGGCAGCATCAGCGGAAATACACTAACCTTTGACTATCACCTTTCGGCTGGCAATGCCAACGCCAATGCACATGATATAGCCGTTAAAAAATAGCGCCTGCAGCTTCTTTCAGGAAAGCTTCCCTGACGGGAGGCTTTTTTTATACCCGGTTTTAAGTATTATAGCAGATCCTTTTGCAATCCGGCAAACGGAAAATCCAATCTGTAAGACGCTTTGTTTACTACCCGCCGGTTATTTTTTTCAATTGCAGCAAATGTGAAATTTTCATCTCCTGCCTGCTGCGTATGGCCGAACCGGTCCAGTATTGATGCGACTCCAGAAAAAGGACTTGCATCCGGTTCCACTCCTCCTTATTCCTCACCTTCCCGATAGCCATCCATTCCCTGAACAGGCGGTCACCAATGGTTTCAAAATCGGCCCGGCCGAGATAATCCAGGTCGGCATCACAAAGAATTTTTTCAAGACCAGTCTCCGGTGGATGCTTCATATTCGTTTTCATAATCAGGCCGCAGACTGCGTCAATAGCCTCGTCACCATATCCCAGGGCTGGCAGTTGTTCCTTCGCAAGCCTGCATCCCTCCTCCTCATGATGCTGGTATACGTGTACAAAACCGCAGTCGTGAAAAAGTGCGGCCGTATCCAGAATCGTCAGTTCATCCGAAGACGTTACACCCTCGCCACCGGCCAGTTGCCGGGCGGCATTCCGGACATCGAGCGTATGTTCCAGGTTGTGATAATAGAGGGTTTCGGGAAGGGAAGCCGATAATAATGCCCGGATATATAATTCCGCTTTTTCAATTTCCATGCAGTTGAAATCCTGGTTTCCTTTTAACATTCAAAACTAATTTAATTTGTCCGGAAAAAACAAATCATTTAAAATAAATCCGGTATATTTACTCCGCAGATAGTGAAAACAATGAACGGGAATCCTGATAAAGAAGTACTGTTGCGTTTTCTTGGACAGGTTTCTCTTTTCAGGAAAGCCGGGGAGCCCATCCTCACCAAACTGGCTGATAAAATCCAGTTTACTTCGTTTGGTGAAAATGAAACCGTGATCCGGAAAGGCGATCCGGGCGCGTCCATGTATATCATTTTTTCAGGAAAACTCAAGGTTCATGACGGTGAGCACCAGGTGGCCACCCTGCAGACGGGGGATTTCTTCGGGGAACTTTCTCTCCTTGACAGCGAGCCCCGGTCCATGTCGGTGACGGCAGTTGAATTATCCCTGTTGGGCAGCATCAACCGGGAGGACTTTTATGAAGTGTTGCAGAAATACCCGGAAATTACCCGGGACATCATTGCTGTCCTGAACAAGCGATTGCGTAACCATAACGAGGTTCTGGTCAGCGAATTTAAAACCAGGGAAAAACAACTGGAGGAACTGGTCCGGATCAGGACCGCTGAATTGAGGGAGAAAAACATCGAACTTGAATCGGCCCTGTCGGAATTGAAAAAATCCCAGCAATTGCTGATCCAGAGTGAAAAACTGGCCTCACTGGGCAATTTAACTGCCGGCATAGCGCATGAAATCAAGAACCCGTTAAATTTTGTCAATAATTTCTCCCAGCTTTCCATGGATCTGGTCCGGGAACTGGGCGAAACTCCTTCGGAAGAAGACAGGGAAGAAATTTTGTCCTACCTGAAGCTGAACCTGGAAAAAATCAACGAACATGGCAAGCAAGCTGATTCCATCGTTAAAAATATGCTGGAACACAGCCGGACCGGCACGGGAGAGAAACAACTGACCAACCTGAATAAAATCTGCCACGAATACCTGAACCTGGCCTATTCAGCCGTTGTTGGCAATCATCCTGATTTTACCTGTGAACTGATCCGGCAATTTGATGAGGAAATGCCCGATATTGCTATTGTTTCAAAGGACATTTCCCGGGTGATTCTGAATGTCCTCAACAACGCCTTATACGCCCTCCGGGAGAAGAAAAACAAAAAAGGCGCGGATTATCATCCTCAACTGATCGTGCTGACCCGGTCAGACGATTCTTCCCTGACGATTTCGGTAGAAGATAACGGGGCGGGCATTCCGGTCACCATCCGGGAAAAGATTTTCGAGCCCTTTTTTACCACGAAGCCTGCCGGCCAGGGTACGGGCCTGGGCCTGAGTTTGAGTTATGATATTATTAAAGCCAATGGTGGTGAAATCTCCTTTGACAGCACCGAAGATGAAGGTTCTGTTTTCCGGATCAGTTTACCCTATTTCCTCCCGGTATGAACGCCTGCTGAATCACCATTTCATTTATATTTCAATAAATTAATGTACTGGTATAAGATTGGCGCTTTTTAACCGGATGAAACCCGCTTTTTACAAAAATATTTTAGGTTAATTGGCGAATATTCCTTTATTTTGGTACACTTTACAATGAGGGGAGTTTGCCTGTTTTTTTTCCGATAACTTCCGTTTGTATGGAGTGTATTTTTCTCTTTGTCAAACTTTAAAATAAAAATAAATCATGAAAAAAATGATTCCATTGATGCATTGCCAGCGAATAAGCTTTGCCTTAGGGACAATGCTGTTGTTTTCAGGGATTTTAAATGCCCAGCAAATGCAGATGAATGACTTCGTAATTTTCGGCGGAAACGGAACCTCTCCCGGCTGCACCTACCCGTCATCACCGGGTCCAGGGGTACAGTTGGGTTCCTCCTCAAGTGTCAGCGGAGGATCCACAGGTAGTTATAAACTGGTCAAATCAACCGGAACTGTTTCCATTGCCGGTAACATTCACAGCGATGGCATCGTGATACTGGCGAACGGCAACACCGTAACAGGAAAAATATCTGCTGCCAACACAGGCGGGACCACAGGCAATATCCTCAGCGTAGGCTCCAACGCCAGCCTGGGCGGAAACATTGACGTGAACGGCGATGTATTCGTTGGAGGCGGTACGGTTTCCGGCAGCGTCA
>CAYWHE010000199.1:0-7755 GCA_964458125.1 uncultured Flavobacteriaceae bacterium
CGACTACGACTTTCACTTCGGACGTTGTCCTTGTAAAAGTCAAGTCGAATTGAATAAAAATGGAAACCCGGATTTATTTGTACAGAAGTTCATTCAGGTCAGTCCGGAGATTGGAACTGTAGGAGGATGTCTCTGGTACAGTAAAATCCAGTCCGGTTTTTAGCCATATTCCGCTATCCAGTTGGCAGACAAAGGATTCATCGACCCGGTAGATCCCGGAAAGGATTTCCATGGTTCGGACTGTTGATTCAAATTCCGCTTCTCCGCAAAGTTCTATCATCAGCACGGGTTTCAATATGCTGCCTTTTTCATACACGATAATGTCGGGCTGCTCGCTATCGGTATTGTGCAGATCGAGAAAACCTTCAACAACAACTTCAAATTTCCTTCTGTCCAGTATCCTGGAAAGCCGGTGGGCAAGATTTCCTGCCAGGAATTTTTTTGTACCGGCTGCAGGCGGAAGCCAGCTCTTAAGCAGTTGTTTCATAAAGATAGATTTAAGGTTTGAACAAAATTAAATAGCTACCCGTATTCAAAACCAGGTTACGTCATTCTTAATGAAAATTTAACATAGGAACAAGTAAACCCGGCATATCTTACCGGATACCATCCCGGGCCCGGTTTGCTTTCCTGTAATAAAGATAGGACCCCGCAAAGGCCATGGTTATGGTGACCGAAATAAAAATCACCATCCCGTAGCCCAGCCACGATTCCGGCACGAAAAGCGAGAGAATAAAACCCGCCAGTCCGCCCAGGAACCAGATTTTACCGGTAAGGGCATGTGTTTTCTTCCAACTTTCAGCATTCATCAGTGTCCAGGGAGTCCGTATGCCGATAAAAAAATTGGGACGCACGGTTTTCATATAGTTACCAAAAATGGCAAAGAAAATAAAGAGAACCGTGAACAGGTAGCGGGGTTGCCCCAACGGCAAATTCAGAGACAAGGCCATCACCAGGAAGAAAAGTACTGAAAACAGACCTGAAATGCTGATTCTCAGCATGCGGTATGATTTTTCAAACCCGGCGTAATTGGCTTTCAACGGGTCTATCCCCGGGAGTAAAACCAGAGCGAAATAAACGAGGATGTTCAGGCCGGGAAATAAGAGCAAAGCTCCCGTTTTGGAAGCAAATCCGTCGGCCTGTCCGTTGAAGCCGAAATGAACCGGCAACTGTCCCGGAAGTTTATTCCAGACCATGGCTGAGTAAATTACCGGTGCCAGGATAATCAACCAGATGATCCAATCCTGTTTTGCATTAATTTTATTCATTTTTTATCCGTTTTTAAGTCGTAATTTTTTTTTGGAAAAAGTATAAAGCCATTTGATAATTTCATCAACTTCCGTGGTGGCCAGGGAATAACTTATAAATTGTCCTTCCCTGGAGGAGGTTACCAGGCCGGCCTGTTTCAGGATATCCAGGTGATGCGATATGCTGGGTTTGCTGATCCGGAAAGCATCCGCAATTTCCCCGGCTGTCAGGTCACTTTTTTTGAGCATTTCAAGGATTTCTCTGCGTGTTGGGTCGCTCAGGGCCTTGAAAAAATGGTTCATGAATCCTTTAAAATTATATATTTAGATAAATATCTAAATACAAATATACCATCATTTATTTAAATTCAGCCGGTTTGATAGAAAAAAATTTATTCAATCATTATCAGGCAGGCTGGAAGATGGCATCTGAAAGACCTGCAGGTCTTTTCATGAATGCATAATACAGGCTTTATATGGAGGTAACACATGGGAGTTACATTTGCCGAAAAATTATCATGGCGGAACCCGGATTTAAAGTATTGATTGTTGATGATGAGGCCGAAATTCTGGACCTGTTAACCTATTCATTCACCAAAAAAGGACTGGACGTAACAGTGGCTAAAGATGGCCGTGATGCCTTTGAGATGATTCAGCACAGCCGTCCTGATCTCATTGTACTGGATATCATGATGCCGGAATTAAACGGCATACAATTTTGTGAACTTATCCGGTCTAATGAAAAATTTAAGGATATTCCGGTATTATTTCTCAGCGCCACCAGTGATGATTTATTGATCCTTTCCGCTATGACAGCCGGCGGTACCGGTTTCGTTTCGAAACCGGTCAGGTTAAGCGTTCTGTATGACCTGCTTGTGAGTATATACAGGGAACATTACCTCCGGGTAGCCTGACCCGTCAGAGGAAAAGTTCCCGTTTCAGCGGAGTTTAGAAACTGATTTTGGAGAGGTACAGTTTTTTCTTCTGGTAAACCGGAATAATGACCTCGTTTTCGGAAATCTGTTTTCCCCAGGTGGGTAACATGGAAAGATGATCATTGTTGGTGGAAACAGCCAGTTCACGCTGTTCTCCGCGGTTGGTAATGACACTGGCATAGACCGATTTATTCCGGTCGATATCCTTATTATACAGGATTAAAATTTCATCACTGTTGATTAGAGGGCAGAAGGAGGAAAATACCCCTCCGTCATCGACCGATTCCTGCCGTTTATGGACAACTGCACTCCAGTCAATGGAACAATCGCGGTTCACCGAAACTGTAATCACATTATCAAAATGATATTCGGTATGCCGGATCAGGCTTTGGGTGAAATAATCATAATACGAATATTCCGATGTGTAAGCGGATTCGGCTATAATAACAGCGCCCCCGTCATTACGCAAAATGATTTTCTGAACCGGGTAATTGGATATTCCGCTGCTGTTTTTACTGTTTCGCTCCCCGATCAGTTCCTGATGTTGCTTTCCATCCAGGGCCCGCGTCCTGATATCGAATGAAGGAGATCCTGTCAGGTCGAGAAGGCCATAAAATAACCCGGTTCCGGTAAGCGAGTTTCTGTCTGCATAGAAGCCCATAACCACGGCATGGTTATGCAGGTTATCGATAGCCAGGCCGGCCTGGGCCAGGGATTTTTCACCGGACCGTACCGGGTGGTCTGTAATTTTTTCTTCCCGGTTTTTAACGGAAAACAGGTGATATTCGCTGATCCTGATCCTTTCACCTGAAGGATCCTTGTCTTTCCGGCTCAAAAATCCAAGAAAAAGCAGGTCACCCTGGTTGGTCAGCTGGTAACCTTCAATGGTCAGTTCTTTTTCGTTGTAATTCAGGCTCAGGTTTCGGTTCAGCACGGGCCTGAGCATGGAATCGAGCAGGGAGGTATGCAGGATCAGTTTTCCGTTATCCAGGATTTCTTTCAGCACGATCATCGCATATCCCTGGTTGTTGCTGGAAATAAAAACCGCCTTTTCAAGGTCGGAGGTACCGTTGACGGGAAAACTGACCAGTTTATTTTCGGGTTGATTCAACCTGCCGCTGGCATCGGTTTCCCGGATCCAGATTTCCGTTTCCGGTTGGTTTTTCGAATCCGCGGAGCTGATGAATAAAAGTTTTTCAAAGGCAAATACCACCTGGTCTATGGAACCGTTGTCCTTTGCCGGGCTGGCCGGCAAGGTCCATTTTGGTTTCAACAGGCCGTCAAAATAAGAAACCCTTAGTTTACGGGCTTTGAAGCCGATCCTGTCCCGTTTTGAATCGAGGGGAAGATTGCTTTGCAATACATAAAACCCGTTATCATCCTGCCCGATCACCCGGGCTTCATTGTATCCGTCCTGGTCGATATTTTCCAGAGACAGGCTCACCTGTTGGGCGGCCAGTCTGGCGGCCGGAAAAGTCGAAAGCAGCAGCAGGACGACAAAGCGAGGGATGAATTGGTGTGAATGTTTCATAAAGGTAAATGAAACGCAAAGTAAAAAAATAAGTTATGGGTTATTCTGCGTCAGGCATAGAGATTTTCGGAGGAGATATTACGCTTGAATTTTTCATACAGGAGGTGAATGATGCCATCGGATAATCCAACCTGTGGAACAATGATTTTTTCTATTTCGGTTGCCTTCATGATGGTCAGAAAGATTCGCATGGCCGGGATGATGACATCGGCACGGTCCGGATTCAGTCCGAGTATTTTGATGCGGTCTTCATAACTGAAACCATTTAACAATTCATAGGTTTCACGCATTTTTTTATAGGAAAGTGGTTTGTCTTCCTTCCTGGAAAGCATTTTAAAGAGTTTGTTAATGTTTCCGCCGGACCCGATTCCGGTAAGTGGTTTATACGGTGCGGTAACGGACAGCACCCAGTTTTTAAAGTCACTCCAGGTTTCCCTGGTCACTTTATGCTGAAGCATCCTGATCGTGCCGACGTTAAAGGACCGGGAAGCCATACATTCGTTATTCGCAAAAAGGGTTACTTCCGTGCTGCCTCCGCCAACATCGATATACAAATACGACTGCCCGGTTTCGAGGTGTTCGGCAATATGGTTGGAGTAAATGATCTGCGCTTCTGTTTTGCCATCTATGATTTCAATGTCAATCCCGGTTTCCTGTTTAACCCGGCTGATGATTTCCGGTCCGTTATTAGCTTCCCGCATGGCCGCCGTTGCACAGGCCCTGTGGTCCACGGCATCAAAAACCTCGATCAGGAGCCGGAACGCCTTCATGGTATTCACCAACTGTTCGATTTTCTCATCCGTTATGATGCCTGTTGAAAAAGAGTCCTCTCCAAGCCTGACGGGCATCCTGACCAGTTCGGCTTTTTTAAAAACAGGTTCCCCGTTTGATTCAAAAACATTGCAGAGCAATAATCTTATTGCGTTGGAGCCGATATCGATGGAGGCAAATTTCAATGTGCAGCTGGGAATTATTCCGGGCGGATAAATTTAATAAGTTTCGGACTGCAAAAAGCGATAAATTTCATCCTGTGCCCTTTTTTTCCGTTTTCCGTTTACCGGTCTGTAGCGATTTAACTGCTGGTCGTCCAGGATTCGGGCTTTGACCTGGTCGTTCCATTGAATTTCAAGGATGGCTTTCAGCATCTTTTGAATGGCTTTATCGTAGATGGGAGTGGCCACTTCTGAACGGGCATCCAGGTTGCGGTTCATCCAGTCGGCCGAGGATATGTAATATTTTTCATCTCCTCCGTTGGCGAAAACAAAAATCCGGCTGTGCTCCAGGAATTTGTCCACTATACTGATGGCTTCAATGTTATGATGGTTGTCATTCCGCCCGGGAACCAGGGAACAAATTCCCCTGATGATGAGCCTGACTTTTACACCTGCATCTGCCGCCTCGTAAATTTTCCGGATCATGTCGATATCCACCAGGCTGTTCATTTTAATAATCATATAGGCATCCTGCCCGTTTCCTGCATGACTGATTTCCCTGTTAACCAGATGCATAAATTTTTTACGCATGTAAAACGGGGAAACCAGCAGGCTTTTATAACTTCCTATTTTAAAATTATCAAGGTAGAATTCAAAAATTTTACTCACCTCATCTGTAATGCGCTTATCCGCTGTAAGCAAACTAAGGTCGCTGTATATCTTAGCCGTATCTTCGTTGAAATTACCGGTTCCGATGTGGGCATAACGGATCGTTTTCCCGTTTTCAAATCGACTGATCAGGAAGAGTTTGGAGTGTGCCTTCAGGCCTGGTACCCCAAAAATGACCCGGGCTCCTTCCTCCTGAAGTTTGTTGGCCCAGGAAATATTGGCTTCCTCGTCAAACCGGGCCTGCAGTTCCACAATGGCTGTTACGGTTTTCCCGTTTTTGACCGCATTGATGAGGGCATTGCATATATTGGAATATTGTGCTACCCGGTAAAGTGTGATCTGAATGGAGGATACTTTGGGATCCATGGTCGCTTCCCGCAACAGGTCAATAATGTGATGGTAGGAATGGTATGGAAAGAAGAGCATGATATCCTTTTGCCGGATGACCTCAAAGAGGCTTTTTTTTCCCTTCAGGTCTTTGTGCTGTAATGGTTGAATGGGCTTATACTGCAGGGAATTCTTACCGATAACGGGCAACTTTATAAAATCCCTGAAGTTGTGGTAGCGTCCTCCTGCAACAGGGTAGTCTTCCTTTCTGAATTTCAGCCTCCGCGCCAGTAATTTCAGCATATCAGAAGGAAGTTCATGATCGTAGGCCAGGCGGACTGGCTGCCCTCTCTTACGCTTCTTCAGGCTTCTTGAAATTTTCTCCATCAGGCTTTTCGAAACATCCTGTTCAATGTCCAGTTCGGCATCACGGGTCATTTTGATCGTATAGGCTTCAGCATGGCTGTAATCAATGATGGCAAAAAGCTCTTTCAGGCTGAAACGGATTACATCATCCAGCAGGATCAGGAATTTTTTTTCGCCACGTCCCGGCAGTACCAGGAACCGGGACAGCATATCCGTTGGTATTTCGACCAGGGAATACCGTACTGTTTCATTTTGTTTCAGGTGAAGTTTGATGAACAGGTAAATGGATTTATCCTTCAGATAAGGAAATTTGGGCGCCGTATCCAGCATGACGGGCATGAGGGTGGGCCGCACCTTTTCTTCAAAATAAAGCCTGACAAAGGCTCCGTGAGCCGGATTCAACTGCCGTTCATTGAGTATGAATATATGCTGTCTGCGCAATTCCTGCAAAAGGCGGATATAGATGGCATCCACCCGCAATTGCTGGTTGAAGATGATTTTCTGAATCCGGTCCAGTACTTTTACAGGGTCGTCCCCAATCAGGGACCAGGCTTTTTTTCCCAGGCGGGTCATGCGTTTCAGGGTGGCCACCCGGACTCTGAAGAACTCATCCTGGTTGCTGGAAAAGATACCCAGGAATTTAAACCGTTCCAGAATGGGTACCGTATGGTCTTCGGCTTCCTGAAGCACGCGTTCATTAAACGCCAGCCAGCTGATATCGCGGTTTATAAATTCCGGTTCTTTTTTTGCCATATCCTCAAAGTTACGGTTTCATCCTGAAATCCGCTGCGAAAATCTCCAAAATTGACCATACTGCTTTTCATTCAGGGAAATTTAATAATTTAATAATACCCTGTTGAATTACTGGCCTGTCATCCAGGTGATTATAGCATGTTCAGGGAGAAATTTCCAATAAAAATTCCTAGGATGGAAATTCAAACGATAAAAGTTTCCCCGACCGTGTGCTGACTTCGGACCAATGGTCAACCGAAAAGGAAATACTGCAATAGCCGGCCGTCGGTATATGTTCGATATACTGGTCGGAAAGCAGGTTAACGATATTCGTGATGGAAGGGTTGTGGCCGAAAAGCATGGCCCGTTCAATGGTGTCATCAAACTGGTGAATCGCGTTCACGAGCTTTTCAACGGATGCATTAAACAAGGATTCGATAATTTGAACACGGTTCTGGGGATAGGACAGATTACGGGCAAAGACCAGGGCGGTAGACAAAGCCCGAATGCCCGGACTGCTGACGATGAGTTCCGGTCTGAATTTTTCAGCAGCCAGTTTTTTACCCATCAGGTGGGCTTCAGCAAAGCCCCGTTCCGTCAGCGGCCGGTCAATATCAGCCAGGCTGAGCATGTTTTGCACAGCTTTGGCATGTCGAACCAGGAAAAGAGTTTTCATTAAAGGAGGATCAAAGTTAAAAAGATATTAAATTGATAGGAGGTTTTTTTCTGTAAAAAAGCAATTATAAACAGTATCCGGCATTCAGTACTCTTTCAAATGAGATCAGAAAGCACCCTCAAACGCCCTGAAATCTTATAAAATATGCATTCCGTTCCAATCATGACCACGGGAAAAGGACATCAAAAAATCGTGCAATTTTTTTTGGTTAACTTAAAGAAACAGCTATATTTGCACCCTTCAATTTTGAAAGTATGATTCTTCCGGTATGTTGGAAGTAATAGGCTTGAAAATTGGGAGCATAGCTCAGCTGGTTCAGAGCACCTGCCTTACAAGCAGG
>CAYWHE010000200.1:0-7682 GCA_964458125.1 uncultured Flavobacteriaceae bacterium
CACCTTCTTTTTTTTCATCATTTTCATTTTGCTGGGGGGCCTGTTCACTTCCATCGACAGCATGCCTCGCTGGGCGCAGGTAATCACCATCTTTAACCCGGTAAGGTACCTGATCGAGGTGATGCGCATGGTGGTATTAAAAGGCAGTGGCTGGCACGACATACTGACCCAGATCAGGGCTGTCGCCCTGATGGGACTGGTACTGAACGGACTGGCCATTTGGAATTACAGGAAAACCGTATGATCAGCGGGGCCGATCCTGTCTTTTGTTCAGGAAGGACTTCCGGTTCCTCAAGCCAAACCCGAAAACGGTGATTTTTTTACCGCAGCGGTAACGAAATTTTATGGTATCTTGCCGCTCCTGAACAAATCCGTTAAGCTACTCCTATGGGCTTAACAACCAGTTGCGAATATGTTAAAAAAAATTCTGGTAGTCGATGACGAGGCCGACCTGGAGTTGCTGATCCGGCAAAAATTCCGTTCGCACATATCCAAAGGCGAGTTTGCTTTTGATTTTGCATTGAACGGGGAACTTGCGCTGGTAAAGCTGAAGTCCGACCCCGGTTTCGACCTGGTGCTGACCGACATCAACATGCCGGTGATGGACGGCCTGACCCTGCTGAATGAAATCAGGGCCATGAATTACTCCGCCAAGACTGTAGTTGTATCCGCTTACAGCGAACTGAAAAATATACGCATTGCCATGAACCGCGGTGCGTTCGATTTTATTACCAAACCCATTGAGCTGAGCGACCTCGATGTGACCGTACGGAAGGCCCTCGAAGAAATGGAAATGATGAAGCTGGGGCTTGAGGCCCGTGACAAACTGGGAGTGGTAACCCTGGAAAAGGAAACGGCCGTATTGGAAAAACTGGAGGCTCAGCGGCAAATGCTCGAAGCCCTTCAGGAAAAGGAGAAGCTCATTCTTGAACAAAATGAAATGCTGGAAAAACAGGTGGCGGCCCGTACAGTGGAAGTGTTGCGTCAGAAGGAACTGATTGAAATCAAGAACAGGGAAATCATCGACTCCATTCATTACGCCAAGCACGTACAGGAAGCCATCATGCCCGCCCAAGGCCGCATTCATGATCTGTTCCCGGAGAGTTTTGTGTTATACCTGCCCAAGGATATTGTGGCCGGTGACTTTTACTGGATGGAGCATACTGGTGACCTGAAGATACTGGCGATAGCGGATTGTACGGGTCATGGCGTGGCCGGCGCCCTGATGAGCATGGTGGGCATGTCCCTGCTGAACCAGCTTGTTTTTGAAAAAGGCATTGCCATGCCCGGAGCCATGCTGGAGCAGTTGCATCAACAGGTGGTTACCTCCCTGAAGCAACAGGATACCAACTCCAGTGAAGGTATGGACATATCCATCTGTACTTATAACCACCAGTCCGGGAAGCTCTGGTATGCAGGGGCCAACCGCTCCCTGCTCCTGGTCAGGAATGAGGAGACCATCGAATACCACGGAAACAAATACCCGGTGGGCGGGTTGCAGATCCTGCACCAGGAACCCGTGAATCAGTACGAACTGACCCCCCGGCCCGGCGACAGCTATTACCTGTTTACCGATGGCTATGCCGATCAGTTTGGGGGGGAGCAAAATAAAAAAATGATGACACGGAAATTCCGTGAAACACTTTTTTCCATACGGCATTTACCGATGCAGGAACAACGGCAGTACCTGTTTGATTTTTTTCACGCCTGGAAGGGGAGCCAGGAACAGGTGGATGATGTGCTGGTAACCGGCTTTAAATTTTAGTCCCCGATCAGTAGCTCCATTTCAGGCGGAGGAAAATGGAATTGCCTGCCGTTTTATATTTTATATCCTGTTTTTGGAAAAAGCACTGGGCCGTTAAATCCAGGTCCATGTTTTCAGCGAGGTTATAGGCCAGCACGGGGAAGAAAATCAGGGTGTGATGATCCGGTGAATAGATCACCTGCAGGTTGCCGGTGAATACGGGCGTAAAGGCTTTACCGGCGGAAACGAGGAAGGTCCACCGGTAGGGCATGAGTTGACGGGCGGACAGGCTTCCCCCCGTTAAGGCCGCACCGGTGGATGACCAGGCAGCGGGATGGTCATTGAACAGGGCCGAAAACATGCCGTACCAGGAGTTTTTAAATGTATAATCAAAGGCGATGGATGAACTTAATGCGTCTTTTTTTTCAAGTGGTTTTTCCTTGTTCCTGAACCAGGCGATTTCACCTTTGAACCCGGCATCCTTTATATTTCCCGCCCATCCTCCTCCTGCCATGATATCCTCGAGGTATAAGGCGGTAAGCAACTGGAAGTCATATTTCCACCGGTTGATTTTGAACAGGGCGGCCGCTATGTTTTTATTTTTTTTTCGTGAAGGCGCTACGGCCAGTTCCACGGCGGTAAAGGTGCGGGGAAAAAACTGCAGGCGCAGGGCATCGGTTCCAGGTCTTTCTTCGTAGTCGAAATCCAGCAGGTTATAAGCATTGAACAGGTCGTTGGGATTCCAGGAGGTGTTGATTCCCCAGTTGATACGCTGTCGCCCGGCCGTGATCCGGAATGCTTTCATTTTAAAATCAAGAAGCAGCCTGTCGCCCTGGGTCAGCACCGCGAGGGACTGTTTATCTACCCACAGCCTGGATAAATTTAAAAAGCCATCATCCCTGGAAACCATTTTTCCGAAACCCGGGATCAGTTTCATCTGCTCCCCGTAAAAAAGCCTGTTGCGTATCCCGGCACGGAAGTAAAGGGTGGGAATAAACTGCACCTGCAGGTCAAAACGGTTGTGAAGTAAATTTTGAGAAAGCAGGTTGTCTGCTTCCTCCATAAAGAAAACGGACTGCAGGTCTTTTACATAGCCTTTGAGGCTGATGGAGGCGGGTTTTTCCGGCTGGGCCCGGAGCGAAAAAGGCAACAGGCCTAAAAGCAGCAGAATGCAGTTTCCGTAACGGCGATATAGGAAAGGGGGATTCAAAATTTTACCGTTTTACATCCGAAATAATCTTTCCGTCCTGCAGGGTGATGACGCGATGGGCCCTGTCGATCACCCTTTGGTCATGTGTGGAGAACAGGAAAGTGATTTTTTCATCTTCATTCATTTTCTCCATGATGTTCAGCAGGTTGTTGGCCGAAACGGAATCCAGGTTGGCCGTGGGTTCATCGGCCAGCACAAACTGGGGACGGGAAGCCAAAGCCCGGGCCACCGCAATGCGTTGCTGCTGCCCGCCCGAGAGTTCCGAGGGTCTGCGGTCCGCGGCATCTTCCAGCCCCACCTGTTTCAGCAATTCCTTCACCCGTTTGTCGCGTTCGGCCCGGGGACGTTTTTGCAGCAGCATGATGAACTCCACATTTTCTCCCGCGGTCAGCACCGGAATCAGGTTATACGACTGAAAAACAAAACCGATGTTTTGCAGGCGGAATTCGATGAGTTTGTTGGACGACATTTCGGTAATGTTGATGCCGTTGATATGAACCATACCTTTTGTCGGCTTATCGAGCCCGCCGATCATATTCAGCACCGTTGTCTTCCCGGAACCCGATGGACCCACCAGTGCGGTGAACTCACCCCGTTCTACATGGATATGAACGCCATTGACGGCATAGACCGGAACGGTGTCTTCGTTGTAGATTTTATACACTTCATGGGTGTCGATAACGGTATCCATATACTTTTTTTTTATTTCCGGATGGCTTCGGAAGGGTCCAGGGAAAGAGCTTTACGTGCAGGTATGAGGGCTGCCAGGATAGCGGTGACCACAACGAGTACCAGCATGTTGAGGTAATCACGTGCATGCAATACCGGGTGGATGATTTCACTATAGCCAAAACTGGCAAAAACTTCTTTATAAACAGACAGGTCGATACCGCGCCTGCCGAACCAGGCAATGGTGAGGAAACCGGCCGCCATGCCAACCGGGGCTCCGCTCACCACGAGGAATACGGTTTCCAGGAGGATCATCAGGAAAACCTTCAGTTTATTCATGCCCAGGGCCATGAGCATGCCGATTTCCCGCGTGCGTTCCAGCACAGCCATCAGCATGGTGTTGATGATGCCAAAGGCCAGGGCCAGCATGATGATTCCCATAAAAATAAGCATACTTTGTCCGGTGGTGTTCACAACCAGGTCCATTTCCGGAGCCACTTCCATCCAGTTTTCCGTCAGCAATGCCGGGAATGCGGTATGAATCATATCTTTTACTTTTGAAAGGGATTCATTCGATCCGAGCAGGATGGCTATTTCATGAAGCTCGTTGGGTGTGGCGGTCAAAGCGGTTAAGGTCTGTCTGTCGATGTAAACATTGCTTTCGTCAAAAGGTGTATTCTTGGTTTTGTACACGCCTTTGATGCGGAAAGAACCCGATGTAATGATATGGTCCTTATCCATGAGCGTGAGCACGACCTTGGAATTTAACCGGAGTTTCAGTTTCTGCATCAGTTTCTCCCCGATCAGCAGGTACCTGGAGTTGTCGCCGCCAAAATAGGTTCCCTGCACGATGTTTTCGTTCAGATGGGTCACGGGTATTTCCGATTCCGGATGCACGCCATTGATCTGTATTCCTGAAGTGCCTCCGGTTGAAGTCAGCATTCCTTTCGCCAGCACCCTGCCCGAGAAGGATTTTATTTCGGGTATGGCGGACAAAAAATCAAGCAGGCGGTCGGAACCGGGAATGAACAGGGACACATCAAAGTCGCTTTTGAAACCCGGATGATGCACCTGGAGGTGTGATACTTCTTTTTCAATGGCTAATTTAATCCGGTCTTCCACCATGCCATTCACATAGCCATTGATAAACAACCCGGCCCACAGACCAAAGATCACAGACACCATGATGACGGAACTCCGGGTGCGGTGCCGCCATACATTTCTCCACGCTATTCTGAGCAGCATCATCGTTTCATGGATTGAACGGCATTCATGCGGCTGACATGAATGAGCGGGAACAAACCGATCAGCAGGGCGAGGCTCAGCACAATCAGTCCCTGGGTGATGAAGATACGGATGTCGAAGGCTGCCGGCCAGTTCGGTTCGAATCCGAAACGGGAGTATGCTTCGGCCATTTTTCCGCCAAACCGGATCGGGTGATTTTCAAAATATTTGACCACCGGAAAACTCATCATCATGCCGGCCAGCGTACCCATGAGGGAGATCAGAATGGTTTCACCCGTCAGCATGAAGGCCAGGAGTCGTTTCCGCATGCCGATGGCCAGCAGCATGCCCAGTTCATATCTGCGTTCGGCCAGCATCATCAGGATGGTTCCCAGAATTCCAAAAGCAATCATCAGGTACAGCACACCGATAAATATATAAAAATCTATATTGTCTGCGCGGATATGTGAATCGATATCGGGCATCATTTCCTTCCAGGTAATCACTTCGGTTTCCTTCCCGGTTACGCTGCGTATTGCGGTAACCGCATCCTGGAGGTATGCCGGTTTATTCACCTGGCAGGCTATCGTGGTTATCTTTCCGGGAGCGCTGAATAATTCCCGTGAGGTGGAAAGGGTTAAAAACAACAGGGATTCATTCAGCGGGGGGGAACCAAAGTGTATAATGGCGCCTACCCCGTATTTTCCGGCGGCCTGGTTTCCCTGGTAACCCTGTCCGAGGATGACAAGCGTATCGTGCAGGGTAAGGCCCAGCTTTTTGGCCAGTCCTTCGGAAAGCATGGCGTTCCGGCTTTCCGGTGTAAAATAAGTGCCTGCGATGATTTTGGAAGACAGGTGTGAGAACCTGTTTTCTCTCTCCGCCTGGGTTCCGATCACCAGGCAGCCCCTGGTGGTATTTCCGGAAGAGGCCAAAGCGAAGGATTCCAGCCTGGCAACCGTAGCCGTTATGTGCGGCAGGGATTCGATATTTTGCTGCAGGGAATCCTGGTAATCGAAACAATTTTCCAGTGTCTGTTCCTCCTGGTAACCGGCATGGTGAACCTGGATGTACCCGGTATAGAATCCCACCACATTTTTGATCAGCTCATCAAAGATCCCTTTCTGCAGGGACTTCATGCTCACGGCCAGCAATACGGCAAACGCAATGGAGGTGACGGTGATCAGCGTTCTCCGCGTATTTCGCCACAGGTTGTGCCAGATGAGTTTAACGATCATTGGAGCTGCTGCATGTTTTGTGTGCTGAAAAAATCATCGGGGATGTCCCGGTCAAATTCAAGCTGCCTGTATATCAGAATGGTTTTGTTACCGGGTTTGTCGGCTGGTATCATTTCCATGCGGGAAGGAAGCAGCCGTCCGCCGAGCATTTTTACGTCCCCGGCCACCATGGTGTTGACCAGGACGTTTTCCTCATCGTAGTAAAGCACTTTCAGCATGAGGTAATCTTTTTTATCGATCCACACCATTACTTTTCCCCAGATGACAGCCGCTTCCGGTTTGGGAATCATTTCAACCCTGGAACATTCCCGTCCATCCACCAGTTCTTCACCGCTCAGCTTGTGCGTATAGTCGTCCAGTATGCTGGCTTCCTTTACCAGGTCGTCATTGGTGAAGTCCGTTCCCATCCAGTTCTGACTCATCATGGAGGGTGGAAGTTTGATGGTGCGTTCAATGGAAGGCAGCCAGTTCCAGACTTCCTTTTTCCGTTTCAGAAAAGCGGTTCCTTTATCCTTCGCGGGCGAACCGATCAGGATCATCGTGTAATCATTTCCTTTGGTCCAGGATTTTAAGGACATTTCACGCGTCCAGGCAGGGCGGACAATCCGGATCGTCAGGCTGGCTATGGATGTTTTTCCCCGGGCCCTGTCTTCCGCCCGCTTCACCAGTTCACGCGCATCCTGGGCAAAAAGGCTCAGGGTGGCGCTGTATAAAATAAAGGTCAACAGTATTGCCGCCGGCCGGTTCAGATACCTGACCGGAGTCCAGTTTTCAGGTAGGCTGGGGTTTGGTTTCCGGAAAACGGAATAAACCTTGGAGCCTGCTTTGCAGAAACAGAATTTATTTTTATTCATGGATGCAGGATGAAAAAAAACGTTATTTTTGAATGGTATTGAAACGCCTAAGGTAAGGGAATTTTCATCTCCGTTCAGTAAGATAATGATCACATTCCTTCATGATATTCCTCAAGGTTGAAGATACGAAATCTGCCGTTATTTGCAGAGAGACAAGGGTATACCTGTAGGAGGTTTAATAAACAATCTTAAAAACAAGTGTATGAAAACAAATGAAGTAAAGTGCATCGGTGTATGGATGGACCATACCCAGGCCTGGCTGATCATCCCCGGTGAACCGGCCGACAAAATGAAACAGATCCTGTCTTCCTTCCAGGGACGATTACGTGTTCCGGGAGAAGAGTCTGACGGCACCAGGCTCAGTAATTACCGTTCCACCAACAATGAGCACCACAAACACCAGCAGGAAAAGGAGGAGTTGCAGTCCTTTTTCAGGGACGTAGCCGCTGACCTGGACTCGTATACCGATTTGCTCTTGTTCGGACCTACCACCGCAGCAACGGAATTCAGTCATTACCTTTCCGGACTGAAGGCGTATCAGAAAAAAAATATTTCCGTGCGAACAACGGACAAACTCACCCCGAACCAGATGGTGGAAACCGTCCGGAAGTTTTTTGCGATAACGGCATAATGCCTGATCTATTCTATTCGACTTGACTTTTACAAGGACAAAGTCCGAAGTGAAAGTTGCAGTCGAATGAATCCCGGTCGCGAAGCGAAGTGGGATAGATCCAGGGCTTGCCCTG
>CAYWHE010000201.1:0-7600 GCA_964458125.1 uncultured Flavobacteriaceae bacterium
CCTCCGGCTGTTTAGTACTGCCTGGTTGACAGTGACAGGTGAAATCAATTTCCGTTACCTGGTCCTGGTCGTGAATGCCTGTTACCTGGTTCTTTATTTAGGCTGGCTCCGGCTTATGTTCCCCGATTCCGCGCGGGTGGGGGCTTCACTTCCCATCGTACTATTGGTCTTTCAGTTTCAGAGTTACGACACCATCCTGTGGGCAACGGCGGGTTTTAATTTCATTGTGACCTTCATGCTCGCGCTGCTTTCCATGGTTTTTATCACCCGCAAAGGAAATTTGGCGCTGCCTTTATCCATACTTTTTGCTCTTATGGCCACCCTCACCTATGGCAATGGCTGGCTGATCTTTGCAGTAATCCTCGTTTATCTGTTATACAGGAAACAGGTTAACCGGGCTGCCTGGATGGCAGGAACAGCACTCATGCTGGCATTCTGGTATTTCAGAATTCCGTTTGAAATCCCGGGTAATGGAATGGCCCAGGCACCCTGGTTTCACTACCCCGTATATTATTTTTCGTTCTGCGGTTCTGCTTTCCGTTTCTTTAACCGTGTGGAACCGGCCTTCCTGGCAGGAGTGATCATTCATATTTTGTTATGGATATGCTGGCGCAAGGGTTTTATGAAAGGGAACCCCATTCTCCCCGGAATGATGTTTTTTATCCTGCTATCGGCTGTGCTTACAACCATCTTCCGGACAGCTGACGGTGGCATCTCCCAGGCGCTGTCTCCCCGGTATGGTTTCTATTCACAATGGCTGGTCCTCCTGCTTCTGACCATGCATCTGCAAAAAAGCACCTGGTTGAATGTCGCTTTTCCTCCCGCTCAACTGATAACGGTTCTGATGGCCTGGCAGCTGGCTTCGGCATTTATGTATTATCCGGAGGCAACGATACGACGGAATACACTGTTGAATTATATAAAACCATGGCAACAAAAACCTGGCGACGGAATAGAAAAAAATTCCGTTATCAATCCCTGGATTTTTGGTGCAGATCCCATTGGTACCATCAATAAGGCCAGGGCCGGGGGAATTTACAGTCCTTAAAAACGGAGGAAAAAACCATTGAAGTTTACCTTCGTCCACCTCAGTGCCTTAATACGGGGTTTGAAAAAAACCCCCGAAAGCCTGTTCTTCCGGGGGCAACTAACCTGATTCTGCATTTTTACTTTAATGTGATGTTGTGAACGATTCCGTTGATGGTTACCGTTGCCAGGTTATCGCAGGTACCATTGCCGAAATCGATTGTACGGGTAGCTTTTCCGGATGGATGGAATTCTACGGTTCCGCTGACCAGGAAATAGCAGGCCATTTCCTTGCGTACGGCATTGATAATCGTTGCGGTGAAGGAATTTCCTTTGGACGATGAACCGCTTGCTGAGCCTGTTATCAGGTAAACATCATCACTCCACTGGGGGGTGTTGGCTCCCTGAATATATTCACGTGTACGCTGAGAAGTCCAGGTGATGGTTCCTCCCCCGTTTGCTGCGGATAGGATGATGCTGCCGTTCACATCAATGGAGTAGGAAAGGTTACCGGAATTATTCAGCCCGTCATTGGTGATTGTTTTAATTCCCAAAACCTGGTTATCGTTAACGAAATAATTATTAAAGGTGATGGTGTGTACGTGACCGGGATCTTTGTAAGCTCCGCTCCAGGTTACAATAATCTGGCCCCTGCGGTAGCGGTTGTCTTTACACAGGCAGTTCTGAGGACCAAAATCAATGGTCATCGTAGTGTCGGTAGGCGTCGCGGTAAAGGTAACGGTTGCGCAGTTGCTTAATATCCCGTCACTGCTGCCGCCCTTATAGGAATTTACCGAGCCGGAGGAAGCTTCATCCGATATGTTGACCACATCATTAAACGTGGCTTCTGCAAGCACATTGTCAAATGCTGAAGCCGTGTCCGTATCGGCATCAGGCGAATCATTTTTCCTGCAGCCGCTGAAAATGATCCCGGTTAAGAGAGCAATAAATAAATTTTTCAAAATGACATTTTTCATCGTGTTTATTTTTAATGTTTCAGTAAGAGGAGAATGGATTTTTAAATCAATGAGACTATCGTTTCAGAAGCTCCAGAGGAGCGAACTGAAGCGATTTAGTCGAATTGATCCCGATGGCTTTGTCCTTCGGGATCTTAGGGTTTTATTCCCCGCCGCTTGCGGCGAACAAATAAAATTTTCCATGTTGATACCTCGCAGCTTGCTGCGAGGAGTTTCATTTTCGAAATTCCGCAATAGGATCGGACAGGGTTAGAAAGGTTTAATGACTTCCTGAATTTTTTATGCCCGGCACTGGCTTTTTTATTTAAGAAACAGGCTGAACACCCAGCGAACGGTCACAGATACTTTCTGATGCCGGTTTTACCTTTTAACATTCATAATTTAAATGGGTGGAGGTCCGGCCATGCACCTTCTCTTTATAACCGGCAGTGTGCACGGTTGAACAGCTTAGTTTTCCTCATTATTGTGTTCATAAATAACACACCCGGGGTAATAAAACCGAAATCCTCCTCGTTTTTAAGAATTAATTTTGCAAACCCGGATCCATCCGGTCCAGATGAACTACCAGACGATCAGATTTCTTTCTTGCCTTTTCTTTATTGAACTGTTCTGTTTTGCATGGCCTGTACAGGCGCAGAAAACAGGAGTATACAGGGATCCGGAGGCTCACTTTAAATCCGGCATGGAACTTTTTCAGAAGGAAAAATTTAGTGCAGCCCGAAGGGAATTCGAAAGGATTCAGGAAGATATTGCCGGGGTTTCCACTGTAACGGCTGAACTGGCTGCTTATTACCAGGCTGTTTGCGCGGCAGAATTGTTTCATCCCGATGCAGAAGCGCTGCTGACGGCATTTATCAACAGGCATCCGGAGAGTACGAGGCTGAGACCTGCCTATTTTCAGCTGGGACGGTTATTCTACAAACAGAAACGGTATAAAAACGCCACGGATGCATTCGAAAAGGCCGATGTTTATTACCTTACCAATGAAGAGATCACGGAATATTATTTTAAAGCCGGTTATGCTTATTTTATAAAGGGTGAGATGGTGAAGGCGGAGAAAAGCCTGCACAATGTCATTGGCGTGGATTCTAAGTATAAGGCTGCGGCCAATTATTACTATGCGCATATTGCTTATGCCAATGATAATTACCAGACGGCCCTATCCTCCTTCAACAAGCTTAATGAATCGGAAGCCTTCGGCCCGGTGGTACCCTTATACATTGCCCAGATCTATTTTGACCAGGAGAAATACGATGAGTTGCTGGCTTATGCCATACCGCTGGTTGATAAGCCAAAACTGCAGCAGGCGGCTGAATTGAAGCGCCTGATTGCCGAGGCTTATTTCAGGAAATCCGATTTCAGAAAATCATACGAATATTTTTTACAATACCAGAAAAGTGTCCCGGCCTTATCAAGGGAAGAATATTATCAGCTGGCCTACTGCGAATACCAGGTGCAGCGATATGAGGATGCTGTAAGGGATTTCCAGAAGGTTTCGGAAGGCAATGATGCACTTGCCCAGAATGCCTGTTTTCACCTTGCAGCCTGTTACCTGAAACTGAACAACAAACAAGGTGCAAGGAGTTCCTTTCAACTGGCGGCCAGGTCACAGGCAGATGCAAAGATTTCCGAAGACGCCCTGTTCAGTTACGCCAAACTTTCCTATGAACTGTCGTTTCAGCCCGTTGCCATCAAAGCTTTTCGTGAGTTCCAGGAACGCTTCCCGGAGTCATCGCGAAAGGATGAAGCCAGCCAGTTTCTTGCTGATATTTTCATGACCACCCATAATTACAAGGATGCCCTGGCTGTTCTGGAAAGCATTGACAGGAAAACCGGTTCGGCCAATCAGGCATACCAGAAGGTGGCTTATTACCGGGGCCTGGAATTTTATAACGATGGAGACCGGAAGCGTGCAATCGGCCTGTTCGATAAGGCGATCATCAGCAAAGCAAATGCAGGCATAACGTCCATGGCCATGTACTGGAAGGCGGAGGCGCTGTATGCCAACCAGCAATATGAGCCTGCCATGAAGGAATACCGGATTTTCCTGTTCTCACCCGGGGCTGCAGCGCTCCCCTGCTTCAATTCAGCCCATTACAATATCGGGTATTGTTTTTTTAAAATGGAAAATTATGCCGAAGCGCAGATCTGGTTCAGGAAATACCTGAAAAACAAACCGGAAACCGACACGGAAAGATATAACGATGCCACTATACGAATAGCAGATGCGAATTTCATGCTGAAGGAATATGCTATTGCACTTGACTTTTATCAGGATGCCGTGAGCAACAAGGCTAAGGGATCCGATTACTGCCTGTTCCAGAAAGGAATGATATACGGTATCAACGGAAACATGAACGATAAAACCGCGGCCATGCAGGGGGTCATTGGCGGTTTCCGCAACTCCTCGTATCTGGATGATGCCATATACGAGAAAGGCAATGCCCTGCTTGCTTCCGGGAAGAATAACGAGGCGCTTCCGTATTTCCAGCGGATCGTTTCCGAATTTCCAAACAGCAGTTATACCCGCAAGGCGCTGATCCGCATAGGACTCATATACTACAACGACAAGAATGACGAGCGTGCACTTTCGGCATACAAGCAGGTAATCACGAAATACCCGTCCACCCCTGAAGCGTCAGAAGCCCTTAACGGCATAAAAAATATTTATGTGAACTCCGGAAACCCTTCGGCCTATTTCGATTTTGTGAAAACGGTTCCGTCGGCCAGCATCAGTACCGGGGCCCAGGATTCCATCACGTATGAAGCAGCCGAGCAACGCTACATGAAGGGGGATAAGGATGCAGCCCGTGATTTTGACAATTACCTGAAGCAATTCCCGGAAGGCTGTTTTTCAGTGAATGCCACCTTTTACAAAGCCGAATCGGACTACAGGAACCAGCTGCTGGCGGAGGCGCTTGCAGGCTATGAATTTGTCATTTCACGGACCAGAAATATCTTCACCGAAAAGTCTCTGCTGAAGGCATCCCTGATCAACTACCGGAACAAGGCTTATGAAAAAGCGCTTGAACAATATACCCGGCTGGAAGAAGTTGCGGAGTTCCCGGAAAATATCCTGGCCGCCCGTGCAGGCGCCCTGCGATGCAGCAACAAACTGAACAACTGTGAGCAAGCCGTACTCACTGCAAAGAAAATAATCGCCATGGAAAAGGCGCCAGGTGATCTGGTCAACGAAGCGCATCTCGTATCGGGAAAATGCGCCATGCTTTCATCCGATTACACCGTTGCCCAGAAGGAATTATCACAGGCGGCACGGGTCCCGAACAGTGAAACCGGTGCGGAGGCCCGGTACAGGCTGGCCCAACTGCAGCACCTGCTCACCAATTACAAGGAGTCGCTGAAACTTGCTTTTGAAGTGATCAACCAGGTGCCTTCCTATGATTTCTGGATTGCCAAAAGTTTTATTCTGCTGGCCGATAATTACGTTGCCATGAAGGACGATTTCCAGGCGAAGAGCACCCTGAAAAGCCTGCTGGACAATTATGAAAAAAATCCCGATGATGCCGAAGACATCAAGGTCATTGCCGCTGAAAAGCTTTCAGCCATCCAGTTGAGGGAACAGGAGCAACTGAATAAGGAGCTCCGGGAAAATCAGCATGCTGTACCTGTTCAGCAGGACAGCATAGAGAGTGGACAGGAGGATAAGGAATAGCAAGCACCATGCACGAAAAATGAGCAAGACGAAAATTTTATGTTATTTCCCGGGCTGCTGTATAGCCGTATTTACCTTTATCCCGGTCCAGTCTCTATCCCAGGATTTGGGCGATGAGCATGTCCTGGTGGTTAAGGCTTACCAGCCTGTACTCACCGATGCCTATAAGATAAACGACCTTCCCTTAACCGATACATCCCGGGGAACCGTTCCGGTTCTTTCCTATGAAATTGAAAATCGCAGGATGCAGCCGGCCTATAAGCCCACACCCATCAAGCCGGTAAAGATCAAGGATGATTCCATCCGGAAACTATACCGGGGGTATGTGAAGGGCGGTTACGGAAATTACAGCACCTACTATGGTGAGTTCATGTACAATGCCCTCCGTTCCAAAGAGTTTGATGCCGGTGTGCATTACCGTCACCTGAGCGGTAACGGAAAGATCAAGGGGTATGGCATTCCGGCCTGGAGTGATAACCTGTTTGAATTATCGGGCCGGAAATTCATGGAGTCGGCCACCCTGGATGCCTCCTTTTCATACCAGCGCCTGGTTCAACATTTTTATGGTTATGAATCTCCTCCCTTCCTGTTCTCCAAGAAGGAAACACGGCATCGATTTAATGATTTTAACGGCCGGGTTTCTTATGGTTCCAACTACAAGGAAGCTTCCGATCGGCTTGATTATAAAGCCAGCCTGACCTATACGAGTTTTGCCGATAACCTGGACAACACCGAGGGACGATTTGGCCTGGAGGGTTTTGCCGGCATGGATTTTAACGGGCATTACGGAAAACTGGGCCTGAAGGCCGATTTTAGCGAATATAAACAAGCTGTTCCCGGAACCACAAACCGCACCTTTGTATCTCTTCAGCCCAGGTATTTATTCCATGCCGACCTCGTGAACCTGGAAGCAGGTGCGAATGTCGAGGCTGAATTCGAGGATGCCACCACTTTTCATTTGTATCCGTTTTTAAAGGCAAAATACCAGTTGATCGATGATGCCATGTCCGTCTATGCCGAATGGAAGGGTTCCATGCAGCAGAATTATTTCCGGGAACTTTCCCTGGCAAACCCGTTTATGGATGCCGGACCTCAACTGAAAAATACGAATGTGAAATTTGATTTGGGCGGGGGCATCAATATCCGGCTCGATCATGATGTGAAGACCGGATTATCAGCTTCTTTTCAGCGAAAGCTCAACGAACCATTTTTCGTCAATATCATGAACCTGAATTACCCCGTCACCTTCAAGGTTGAATATTACGATGTGAATGTGTTGAATATCCATGCCGAGGTTTCGTATGATTTTCATGAAAAACTGATGCTTGGATTGCAGGCTGACTATCAGAAATTCAGCAATAACAATGGCGACCGGTTCTGGTATAAGCCGGCCATGAGGGTTGCCCTTTCCGGTGGATATGCCATCGGGGAAAAAATTCTGATTAAAACAGACTGGTTCTACAACAGCCAGGTGGAGGCGAAATCCGATGATGTCAAAGGTTACACCACTTTAAAGGGATGGCTGGATCTGAACCTCGGCGGAGAGTATATCTACAAGAAGAATCTTTCCGTGTTTCTGAAACTCAACAACCTGGCTTCCCAACGCTACAGGCAATATTACCAGTACCCGACCTACCGGATCAACCTGATGGGTGGGCTGACCTATTCCTTCTGATCCGGACTGGAAACCAAACAGGGATTACTGAATAAGTAAAGTCTTTTTATTTTATGGCAACTTGGAGGGAAAAGGGAAAAAGCAGGTGCATGGAAAATTGAATAAATTGCTTGATAACCTTTCTCTTAAGCTCAAAATCAAGGGTATGAACCCCGGGGCAAGCGCTGGATCCCGATTCCGCTGCAAGCAGCGGCGTATTGAAGCGATCCCGTCTCGCCTGAGGCGAGACGGGATTCATTCGACTACGAC
>CAYWHE010000202.1:0-7560 GCA_964458125.1 uncultured Flavobacteriaceae bacterium
CCGTCCCCGCAAAATACGGCCGTCACTTTACGGCTCCGCTTCAGCAGATGGCCCAGGGCTATACCATCGGCCACACCCATCTGGGGACCGAGGTGGGAAATCATACCGATGATGTGGTATTCCTGCGTGCCAAAATGAAAGGAGCGGTCGCGGCCTTTTGTAAATCCGCCCGGCTTGCCCTGGAACTGGGAAAAAAGCCGGTTAAGGGGGATGCCCCTGACGGTGAAAACGCCCAGGTTCCGGTGCATGGGCAGGATATACTCATCCTGCTCCAGGGCCATGGCAGCACCAACGGAAATGGCTTCCTGCCCGATCCCGGAAAACCATTTGCCTATTTTTCCCTGCCGGAGCAGGACCAGCATTTTTTCTTCTATCAGCCTTGGTTTGATCAATTCCCGGTATAGTTCGAGAAGCCTGTCGTTTGAAAAACCTTGCGTTGAAAACATCATAAAAGGGATAGTTGAGAAGCGATGGGCAAAAATATGTGAATTTCGGCTTACTTTTGCCTGTTGTTAAACAAATGGGATTACAGGAGATCATCGTCTTTTTAATGCTGACCGGAGCTGTTTTCTACCTGGTCAGGAGGCTTTTTTTCAAACCACCAAACCCCAACGGGCCGGGTGGTTGTGACGGTTGCGGCTGATCCCTTTCCGGGCAAAAAAAAAGTCCTCCTTTCGGAGAACTTTTTAAATGTCAGCGGAATAAAGCGATACTTACTTTGCTCCTGCTGTAGTGTCAGCTGTGGCGGCCTGGGCAGCGGAATCAGCGGCAGCTTGTTGAGCGGCGGCTTCTTCAGCAGCTTTCATTGCGGCATCAGCAGCAGCTATAGAATCCTGCTGTGCTTTTTCGGCAGCAGCTTTTTCCTCAGCGCTTGGTCCACATGCATAGAATGAGAACATTCCAGCAACTAACAATAAGGCTAAAACTTTTTTCATTGTTCTGATATTTTTTAATACGGGCAAAAGTATAATTTTTTTATGAATTGAACGCAACTTATTTTTATTTTGTTAACATAACACCGTTAACAATTCAATTCTACTCCTGTCAGCCTGGAAGTCTTATTTGACGGCGCCTGACTTATTAAACTTGCTCTTTTTGTCTTCCTCCTTTTTTGGCTCCTCCTTGGGTTTGACAGTCGCCTTGGGTTTGGTACCGGACTTTTTGGAAGCGACAGCAATGGAATCCATGATGGCCTTCTCACGGGCGGCCATTTCGGCGGCAGCTATGGAATCCTGGATGGCTCTTTCTTTGGCAGCCTGCTCAGCAGCAGCAATGGAATCCTGGACAGCCTTTTCAGCAGCGGCAATAGAATCCTGGACAGCTTTTTCAGCAGCGGCCTTTTCTTCCGCGCTGGGTCCGCAGGCATAAAACGAAGCCATTCCGGCAACGAGCAGTAGGGTTACAATCTTTTTCATTTTTTGGTGTTTTTTTGGCGGCACAAATGTAAGCAAAACAGGAACATAAGAAAGGGTTCAAAAAAAAATATTTATTTCATTGTGTATTTAGGTTTATTGCACTTACTTTTGCAGAAAATTAAAAACAACTTCAATGAAAAAGAAAATTGTATTTTTTGGTTTGCTGGCCCTGGGTACCGGAATGGCCTTTATCAGCGGCTGCAAGAAGGACGATAGTGATTCAACCGCACCAAAGATAACCATTACGGACGGTGACATCTATTACGTTCAACGGGGAAAAACATTCACCGATCCAGGCGCTACCGCAACGGATGATACGGACGGATCCGTGGCCGTTACCAAGACAGGAACCGTTGATGCCAGTACGGTGGGCACTTACAGCATTACCTATACGGCCAAAGATGAAGCCGGAAACAAAGCTACCGCCGTTCGAACGGTTTATGTCGTGAACTTTGACGGCACCTATACCAACGTGGAAATCTGCGACCTGTCCGGCAACAACACCGGTATCAGCGCCCTAAACGCCTCCAATACTGTCGCCAACAACGGCATCAGCATCGGCAATTTCGCCCTGAGCAACAACACCATCATCGGTTCTTTCACCGGAAATAAAATTGATGCAGGAACCTCCACCATCGGAAGCGAAACCTACAGTTGGTCCGGAACCATTACCGGAACCACGGCTATCGTGCTGAATATTGATTACATCACCATTTCAGGTGTGGATACCAATACCTGTTCGGCTACCTATACCAAACAATAACCTGTTTTCAGGCTGAAAAAAGCTGCCCGTTCCGGGCAGCTTTTTTTTTACCCCCATTCCTCCAATTCCCCGACTTCCTTTTTGGTTACTTTTGCCCGCATGTTACGTTTTCCGGAACCCGTTCGGATTCTATTTAAAAGGCTGATCATCATCCTGTTTTTATACACGGTGAGCCGTTTGCTTTTCTTTCTTTTCAATATGGATTATTTCCGGGATGCATCTGCCGGACATACGGCCAGCCTCTTTATTTACGGCCTTCGTTTCGACCTGTGCGCCATCGCCCTCACCAATTCCCTGCTCATCATCCTGCACCTGCTTCCCTTTAGCTTCTTTTATTCCCGTGCCTGGCAGGTATTGCTGAACATCTTGTTTTACCTCATCAATTCCGTGGCGCTGGCATTTAATGCCATTGATTTTGTCTATTTCCGCTTCACCAACAAACGCACTACCGCAGATTTTTTCGAGCTGTTTTCCCTCGGGGAGGATATGGGCAATACCGCACCCCGTATCATTGCCGACTTCTGGTACATACCGGCCATTTTTATCCTCCTGATGGTTACCGCTGCCTGGCTTTACGGCAAAACAACTCCTGTACGAAAACCGGCCAAATCAGGTATGCTTGCTTCGTGGATCTATCTGGTCCCGGTCCTTGCCCTATCCGTCATGGCCAGCCGTGGCGGCATACAGTATGTGCCCCTCAGCATCCTCTCCGCTTCGGCATACACCAGTCCACAGTTTACACCACTGGTTTTAAACACCCCCTTCACCATCCTGAAAACTTTCGGGAAATCAGACCTGGTGTTAAAAGAATATTTCCCTCCCGGCGAACTGAACAGTCACTTCTCTGTCCTCAGGGATTACAGCGGCCACGGACCCTTCAGGCCCTATAACGTAGTAGTGATCATCATGGAAAGTTTTTCCAGTGAGTACATCGGCAACCTGAACCACTATCCCGGCTATACGCCCTTCCTGGATTCCTTCTCGAAGCAAAGCATGGTCTTCACCAATGTTTTCGCCAACGGTAAAAAATCCATTGAAGGAATACCGGCTGTGCTTTCTTCCCTTCCCCAGCTGATGTCCACACCCTACATCACTTCAGCCTACAACGGAGATGAGCTGCTTTCCCTGGCCAGCCTCCTGAAGAAAAAAAATTATGAAAGCTGGTTTTTCCACGGAGGCATCAATGGCACCATGGGTTTCGACCGCTATACGAAAATGGCCGGTTTTGATCATTATGTCGGAAGGAAGGAATATCCTGAAAAAGGGGACTTCGACGGCAACTGGGGAATTTATGATGAACCCTTTTTCCGGTTTTTTGCGAACTCCCTTGACCATTCCCGCACGCCTTTTGCCGCAGCATTTTTTTCCATATCCTCGCATCATCCTTACAGCATCCCGGACAGCCTGCATGAACGGTTCCCGAAAGGTACCCTGCCCATTCATGAATGCATCGGTTATGCCGATCATTCCCTGAAACGCTTTTTTGAATTTGCTTCGCATAAATCCTGGTTCAACCAGACCCTTTTTGTCATCACAGCCGATCATACCGGCCCTTCGGAACAACCATTTTACCAGGGAAAAGCCGGCATGTACGCCATTCCGCTGCTGTTTTACATGCCCGGAAAAATCGCCCCCGGAAAATCAGGGATCACGGCCCAGCAGGCTGACATTTTACCCAGTGTTCTTGATTTCCTGGGGTATGATATTCCCTTTGTTTCATTCGGCACCAGCGTATTTGACAGCAGCAGCACCCACATGGCTTTCACCAGTATCAATTCCATCTACCAGCTTTTCAAGGATGATCACCTCCTCCAGTTTGACGGTACACAGCCCACCGGGCTTTATCATTATACGGCCGACAGCACCTTATCCGTTAACCTGATGCAGGAAAAACCCGGTGTTCTGGCCACGCACAGCAACATCCTGAAAGCCGTCATTCAGCAATACAATGAGCGTATGCTGCATAACAGGCTGACCCGGGAATAACCCATGAAGAAGGTTTTTATCCTCAACCCCCGGGCCGGCACGGGCTCCAAAGTGAAACTGCGGCAGCTGATCGAAAACTATTGCAACGATCCCGCGCACGAAGCAACATGGGCAGAAACCCGGTATGCCGGTCATGCGGCCATACTCGCGGCTGAGGCTGTGCAGCAGGAATCTTCGATGATTGTGGCTGCCGGTGGTGACGGTACCGTAAACGAAGTTGCAGGAAGCCTGGTTCACACCAATTGCATATTGGGCATCATACCAGCCGGTTCCGGCAACGGCCTGGCCAGGCATCTGGGCATTCCAATGGATCCGGGAAAAGCGCTGTCCCTGCTGGATTCGGGGCATCCGGGAAAAACCGACACCCTGTTGGTCAACGGGCGTTTGTCAGTGAACATCTCGGGAACCGGCTTTGACGCCTATGTGGCCGGACTATTTGCCAAAGCCGGCCAGCGGGGGTTCGTCACTTATGCCCGCCTGTCGGTCAGCGGGCTCCGGCATTACCGACCTTCCGATATTACCTTGTTGTGCGACGGAAAAAAAATATCCTGCAGGCCCTTTTTACTCGTATTTGCCAACGGTTCGCAATGGGGTAACAATGCCTGGATTGCACCGGGCGCAGCAACTGATGACGGCCTGGTCACGGTTGGCATCATGAACCGCCCGCCCTGGTATGCTTTACCGGCATTTGTCGGCAGTTTATTCCGGAAAACTTTATCGGGTTCATCCTACATGACCTATTTACAGGCAAGGGAAATCATCCTGCACGGCGCCCGGCCGGTTGCCTTGCATATTGACGGGGAAGCGGCCGGCGAGGTCACCGACCTTTCCATTCGCATTCAACCCGCTTCCCTGAATATACTGGTACCCTGATGAATATGACCCGGCAGGAACTGATCAGGAAAGAAGTCAGCCACGCTGCGGTGGTGCTGAAGGCAGGTGGTACGCTGATTTACCCCTCCGATACGATCTGGGGACTGGGATGCGATGCCGGCAATGAGCAGGCCATTCAGAAAATTTATGAGTTAAAAAAAAGACCCCCGGAAAAAGGCATGATTGTGCTGGTTCATGATGAGCGGCTGTTGATGAAATACGTCCGTGAGGTTCCGGAAATGGCCTGGGACCTCATTAATTTCAGTGAACGGCCATTAACACTGGTGTACCCGGGAGCCATCAACCTCCCGAAATCCTTACCTGCCCCTGACGGCAGCATTGCCATCCGCATCGTGAAAAGTGGCTTTGCACATGAACTGATGCGCTTCACGCACCGACCCCTGATCTCCACTTCGGCCAACCTTTCCGGCGAGCGGGCACCGTTGAGTTTTGATGAAATACCCAGGCTCCTTTTGGAGGCTGTTGATTATGTAGTAGATTTGCAGGCTGCACCGGCAGGGCCTTCAAAGCCTTCTGTCATCATGAAAATAGAAACCAATGGCCGCTTTACTTTTCTCCGGCACTGAAACCCCGGCGTCGTGAACAACCCGCTTGCACATCCCGTTTTCCGGATCATTGGCGAAGCTGCCGATAGGGCCGGCGTTCCGGCTTATGTGATCGGCGGCTATGTACGTGATCATTTCCTGAACCGGGAATGCAAGGATATTGATATTGTGGTAGGAGGAGACGGCATTGCCCTCGCGCATGTTGTGGCGGAAAAAGTGCGAAATACCCGTGTGCATTTCTTCAAAAATTTCGGTACAGCCATGCTGCACTATGACGGGCTGGAAATTGAGTTTGTCGGGGCACGCAAAGAATCCTACCGTCACGAGTCACGCAAACCGGAAGTGGAAGCCGGTACGCTGGAAGACGATCAGAACCGGCGTGATTTCAGCATCAACACCATGGCCTGGAGCCTGAACGAGGCTGATTTCGGCAGGCTGGTGGATCCGTTTCACGGGATGCAGGACCTGCAACAGAAAATCATCCGCACACCGCTTGATCCCGGCATCACGTATTCCGACGATCCCCTGCGCATGATGCGGGCCATACGCTTTGCCACCCAGCTGGATTTCCGGATCGAAGCCGCCTCGCTGGAGGCCATCCAGGTACAAAAAGAACGCATCCGCATCATCTCCATGGAAAGGATCACCGATGAGCTGAATAAAATTGTGCTCTCCCCGGTTCCGTCCACAGGCTTCAAGCTTTTATTCGATACGGGTTTGCTGAAAATCATTTTTCCCCAGATGGCTGCGCTGCATGGCGTGGACATGATCAACGGCAAGGGCCATAAGGATAATTTTTACCATACCCTGCAGGTCCTGGATAATATCTGCCAGGTTTCGGATGATCTGTGGTTGCGGTGGTCTGCCATCCTGCACGATATTGCCAAACCGCCCACCAAACGATTCGATCCCGTCCAGGGCTGGACTTTTCACGGTCATGAGGACAAAGGTGCACGCATGGTGCCGGCCATCTTTAAACAACTCAAACTGCCCCTGCACGAAAAGATGAAATTCGTGCAGAAGATGGTGCAGCTTCATCTCCGCCCCATCGTTCTGGCCCAGAGCCAGGTGACCGATTCGGCCATACGCCGGCTGTTATACGATGCAGGTGACGATGTGGACTCCCTCATGCTGCTCTGCCAGGCCGACATCACTTCCAAGAACAAGGAAAAGGTGAAAAAATATCTCGGCAACTTTGAACTGGTGAAACGAAAACTGGTTGAACTGGAGGAACGGGACCGGATACGCAACTGGCAGCCGCCTGTAACGGGGGAACACATCATGGAAACCTTCAACCTGAAACCCGGCCGCGAAATCGGCCTCCTGAAAACGGCCATCCGGGAAGCCATTCTGGACGGGGTGGTACAGAATAATTTTGAAGAAGCCTACCGGTTCATGCTGCAGAAAGCCAAAGAACTCGGATTTGAAGCGGTGAAACCGCTTTTATAAGTTTATCTGCGGTGCATCAGATTTTCCACGGAGGAACAAGGGTCGACAGGATGTTGCCTGCCTATTGCGGATGTTCATTTACCATCACCGGCGGGTCACGTTTCGCCGGCCACCTGTTGAAAAAAGCAACGTACGGTTTACAGGTACTGCAAGCCTCCCGTATGAATGGCCAGGATGGATGTGCCTGGTCTGAAATAATCATTCCGGATGAGATCCGTCAAACCATAAAACATTTTTCCCGTATAAACCGGTTCGATGAGCAAACCGGTTCTGGCTGAAAAATCACGGACGAAATTCAACAGTTCCGGGGTTGATTTCGCATAACCCCCGAAATGATAGCCGGTTTGGATTTCCCATTTGGCCTGCGTTTCCGGACCGATCCACCGGTCAACCGCCGCATGGAGGAAATTTCCTCCTTTTAATACACTGAATCCGACAGCCGATTGTGACGGAGTTAATGCGCTGATGATGCCGGCCAGCGTAGCACCGGTTCCGGAGGCGAGACAAA
>CAYWHE010000203.1:0-7507 GCA_964458125.1 uncultured Flavobacteriaceae bacterium
CCTACAGCTACCTGGATTGTTCAGGTTTACCATTCTCCTGGACGTATACCTATACGGTTGACCATGTAACGGCTCCGTCAGAATTCGGAGGTCCGGTGTCAATAGCAAGTACGGTAGAATGTGCATCAGCAGCCGTAGCTCCTACCTTACCGGTAGTGAAGGATGTTTGCGGCAACACGCTCACGCCGACCGGCGCACCAGCCATGGGAGGCACTTACACCACATGTGAAGGCACCATTACCTATACCTACAGCTACCTGGATTGTTCAGGTTTACCATTCTCCTGGACGTATACCTATACCATTGACCATGTAACAGCCCCTATTGTACCGGCCAACGGATCGTCAACAGTTGAATGTGTATCTGAAGCCGTTCCTCCAACACCTCCTGTCGTGACTGATGTATGTGGTAATAACATATCCGCAGTATTGACTTCAACAGTTGATTCACCAGATCCGCTGGTATTTGCCGGAACAAGGATATACACCTATACTTACACCGATTGTTCAGGCTTAAGTTCAGTATGGACCTATACCTACACTGTAAATGATGTAACGGATCCTGTTATATCGGCATGTCCTTCCAACTTCGTTGCCCCCATCAGTTGCAGCGGAGTGGTAACTTACACGGCACCGACGGCAACGGATAACTGCAGCGGAGTGACGGTAAGTTGTGTACCTGCTTCCGGTTCCATATTCCCGGTTGGTGTTACCACGGTAACCTGCACGGCAACTGATGCATCGGGCAATACGGATGTATGCACCTTCACGGTGACCATCAACCAGCTCACCTTATCGCTTACGCCGTCCACTTACATCGGCGGTTATAATGTGCGTTGTTTTGGAAACAGCGACGGTTCCATTAACCTGACTGTTACCAACGCCCAGGGCGGAGTCACTTATGCATGGAGCAATGGGGCCACTACGGAGGATGTCAGCGGACTGACTGCCGGAACCTATACGGTTACAGTTACCAACGGATCCTGCTCAACCAGTACCAGTATCACGCTGACCCAGCCTGCCGCAATTACAGCAACATTTACCAAAACCAATGTCAACTGCAATGGAGCTGCAACGGGCACGGCCACGGTGAATCCATCAGGAGGAGCCGGAAGCTATACCTACCTGTGGAGCAACACCAAGACCACCGCAACCATTACAGGTCTGACAGCCGGAACATACACCGTTACGATTTCAGATGCCAACGGCTGCAACGGGGTGGCTTCGGTTACCATTACACAGCCGGCAGGCATGAACCTGACTACCAGTAAGACGAACGTCAGCTGCAACGGCGGAACCAACGGAACGGCCAACGTATCGGTCAGCGGCGGTACCACGCCCTACACCTACCTGTGGAGCAACGGCAAAACCACGGCCAGTACCACCGGCCTGGCTGCAGGTACATATACGGTTACCGTTACCGATGCGGGAGGATGTACGAAGTCAGCATCCCTGAACATTCTTCAGCCTACGGCCATCGTGGTTTCAATAACACCAAGCGGAAGCACGGCAACAGCATCGGCTACCGGCGGGACACCTGGTTATACTTACCTGTGGAGCAACGGACAGGCAACAGCTACCGCTACCGGACTTATTTCAGGAAATACCTATACGGTTACCGTTACCGATACGAAGAACTGCAAGAAAACGCAGAGCATCGTACAGCCCCGCATGGGAGATCCGGATGCCAGCCTGAACCCGGCCGGTGATAACTTCAACGCGGTCATTTACCCGAATCCGAACATGGGCATCTTCAACCTCGAATTCAACGCGGCTGAAAACGAACAAACCCGGGTGATGCTCGTGGATTATACGGGAAGGACCGTCTTTAAACAGCATGGCATTTCGGTTGAAGGTCAGAACACGATACCCTTCAACCTGAGTAACCTGGCCAAGGGAGTGTACTTCCTGCAGGTGGAGTGCGGCAATCATGCGAAGACCCTTCGTGTCGTATTGCAGTAAGTAAACATTCGCATCAGGAGGGAGGGTGGCCTGTAGCCGCCCGCCATTTTGAATGCGGAAAAAGGCAAGGAAAGCCATGGGATGCGGGTTCCGGTCATGAACCGGGCCAGGTTCCGGGATGAAATTGCCCGATAGCATTGAAAAAGATGATGATGAATACGAAAGGAATGATACGGATGAACATACGGGGCGGCTTGCTGACCGGCATGTTGCTGTTTGCTTCCGCAGGCATGGCTCAGGATACCATCAGCCGGTATACGGCGATAGCCGGTCCCGATATCCAGGTATGTACGGGAGGATCGGTAATGCTTAACGGTGAAATGGGAGGGGAAGCCACCCAGGCAACATGGAGGGGAGGAAAAGGGGTGTTTATTCCCGGAAGGAACTTTCTACAGGCTGAGTATACGCCAGCCGCCGAGGAAGCAGGCAAAACCGTTGTGCTCATTCTCGTCACATCCGATTCGGTGAAGAAAGGTTTGCCAGGCAGGGATGAAATCAAAATTTCCGTCAACGAGGAGCCAAAAGCGAATGCAGGGCCTGACTTGCGGATATGCGCCGGTGAGCCAGTCCTGCTTCACGGCACCGTGGAAAAAAAATTCAAATCAGTAGAGTGGAAAACAAACGGCAGCGGGAGTTTTGACAAAGCCGGAAACCTGGAGACTGTGTACACGCCTTCACAGAAGGATATCGAAGGCGGGGGTCTTTCGTTGGAATTTACTGCTTTTGCAGAAGGAGTGTGCCAGTCCTCTATGGATGCCATGATCGTCATGATCGATCCGTCACCTGATTTTACCGTTGAAGCTGATGTTACCGTGGAAGCGGGTAAGCCGGCATGGTTGAGTCTTCAATACCGGACCGCACCCGGCTCGGTTACCTGGAAAACAATCGGTACCGGCAGTTTCAGCAGTCCCGGAAAACCGGAAACATTTTATACCCCGACGCCGGAGGATATCCTGCGGGAAACGCTCCCGGTGGAAGTCACCGTCGGCATGCCTGCAGGTGGCTGCAAGCGGACCAAAACAATAAACCTGCACTTCAAAACCAGGAATAGCGGAAAAACCAACTGAAATCGCCTGGGAGGATTGAAATGTTTGGGACTGGGTGCAGTATTAATACGGAGTGGAGTATCCTGTTAAAAAATACAAGGCAGGAAAATTTCAATAGGATGCTTCGGCATCATTGATTTATTCATCCTCTGAACGGGATGCATAAAGCTGAATCAAAACCAATGTCCTGCAGGAATCAGGGCCAGTCGGAAGTTTTATGGTCTGAAATGAAAGTTGCCTGGAGTCAGTTATTCGCGCATTGAATATTTAAAGGATTATGTAAGTATATAAAGACAAACCGATGAGAGATTGAATGAGTCATGTTAAAATGAAAAGTTTCCATTGTCATGAGTAGGTGTATGAGAGATGAAGTTCCTGACAGGAATAACTAATTAGCCATGCAACACGAAACATCAAAATATGGAAAAAAAGTAACAGGTGATCTTCTCATGCTTATTCGAACAGAAAACTAACGCTATATCCTCCATTACCCAATTATAACCCGAACCCTGAATTTTAATAAAAACCTGCATTTAGCCTCGTGAACTGAAGTTCTGTAAAATTTTTAGAGCATTAAATCCCGATTATCATGAAACGAAAAATACCTGACTGCCAGCTACGTAAAGTAATTCTGAGATTCCAGATTCTTATATTGATTGTTTCAGTATTTGGGCTTTTTGAGCGGGTCAATGGACAACTTTTACAATGGAATACATTCGGAAATGCGGGAACCGAAACAGCGGAACCCAGCGTTTATAATAATCCCTATTTATCGTCATCAACACTGACACAGGGCGCAGGGGTTAACCCTTCCGCAAATAGTAACAGGTTTGGTGGCAATAATTGGTTTAATTCAGGAAATACCTCTCCGAATACCTTAGCCGAAGCAATTGCAGGAAATGATTATATTGAATTTGTTGCAGCGCCTGTTTCCGGATATTCATTTACCCCTACATCCTTTGAATTTGTATGGGATCGATCAGCCACAGGACCTGCAAATGTGGCCATCCGGTCTTCCTCTGACGGCTTTGCTTCCAATCTGGGAACCCCGGTGACAGGGATTGTTTCATCAGCTTTCGCAACAAATACAATTACAATTTCAACCCTGACCAATGTTACTTCAGCCACGACTTTTCGAATTTATGGTTACGGTGGAACCGGTACGGCCGGAACCGGTGGATTTGACATTAATTCGGATATTGTTAATATACAGTTGAACGGAACTGTGGCTTGTGAAAATCTTCCTGTTATTCAACCCATTACCGGAGGTGTAACCTGTGTGGACGCCACTTTAACCTTCCATGCCATCATAGGGGGAAGCGCGACAACGGTCAATTGGTCCGGTGGTATTCCGGCTCATTTTAGTAATCCGGTTGCTGCACCTCCTGACTTTTATATTGATTACACGCCTGATGCTACAGAAGCCGGCTCACTTGTCATTATAGCAACCACTGATGATCCTGATGGCGCCGGACCATGCCAGGAAGCCTCCACGAATGCCACGAATACGGTGTATCCTTTACCGGACGCCTCCATCAGCGCTTCCCCGAATCCTGTTTGCCAGGGAGATCCGGTAACCGTTACATTTACACTAACAGGAACACCTCCCTTTGATTTTGATTATGACGATGGATTTGGTAACTATAATGTAACGGGAGTGCTGACCAATACCTATGCTGTTATTCTTAATCCTGTTTCAGCGGTTACCATTTCCATGATTGATATTTCTGATGCCAATTGCATTGCTTTTCCTTCCTCACTGGTGAATATCGGTGTAAACGTTTGCGGCGGTTGTGTAGATCCGATCATTGCTGATGCAGGACCCGATATTCATGTCTGTGAAGATGGAACTGTCGGTCTGAATGGCAGTATTACCGGGGAATTATCCACCGGGCAATGGATTGGCGGAGCCGGAACATTTTTCCCCGACCGGTTTACGCTCAATGCCGATTACACACCGGATACTTCCGAAGCAGGTGATACCCTGTTGCTGGTGCTGGCCTCTGATACCGGGAACTGCCCGGGGGTAACAGATACAATTAAAATTATTGTAGATCAACTCGCCACAGTTGATGCCGGTCCGGATATTGCGGCCTGCATTTTGGGGTCAGTGACCCTGAACGGAATTCTCGGAGGAAGCGCAACCGGCGGGCATTGGCTGGGAGGTTTGGGAACCTTTGTACCGGATAACTATACCTTGAACGCCGACTATGTTCCTGATCCTTCGGAAGCAGGTACCGTTGTGACACTGACATTGGTGGGAGACCTCGCCCCGGGAAATGTCTGTATTCCTCCAACAGATGACATTGAATTGACTATTGATACCGTGCCCACCGCGTTCGCCGGTCCGGATCAGACCATCTGTTACGGTGCCACGGCCACCATGGCCGGTTATGTAACAGGAGGCGTCAGCACCGGAACATGGAGTACCTCCGGTGACGGAACCTTTGATAACACTGCGGCTTTGAATGCTATTTATACGCCGGGACCAACCGACCTGTTCAATGCATCCGTCACCCTGACTTTAACACCTGACCCGTATGGCATTTGCCCGGTGACCACGGATGATATCCTCTTGTTTATCGGTGAGCAGATCATCGTCAATGCCGGTCCGGATATCCATGTATGCGAAGACGGCACGGTAGGATTAAGCGGTAGTATTTCGGGTGGAGTGACCACCGGTGAATGGCTGGGCGGCCTGGGAACATTTTTCCCTGACCGTTACACGCTGAATGCCGACTATACGCCCGATCCCAGTGAAGCGGGGGATACCATCATGCTGGTTTTGGAATCCGATCCCGGAGTAAATAACTGCGATGCAGTTACAGATACCATATATATTGTAGTTGATGACCTTTCCACCGCTGATGCAGGTCCGGATATTTCTGCCTGTGTGATCGGATCGGTTACCCTGAACGGTGTTGTCGGAGGTGGCGCCATAGGCGGTCACTGGACAGGCGGACTGGGAACCTTTGTACCTGACATATACACCTTGAATGCTGATTATGTCCCTGATCCTGCTGAGGTAGGAACCGTTGTCACCCTGACCCTGGTTGCCGATCTGGATCCGGGTGATGTTTGTATCGCTGCAACGGATGATATAGAAATCACCATTGACACGGTTCCCACGGCATTTGCCGGTCCGGATCAAACCATTTGTTACGGTGCGACAGCCACGATGGCGGGCTACGTGACCGGTGGCATCAGTACGGGAACCTGGAGTACTGCCGGCGACGGGACCTTTAACAATGCCAGTTTATTGAATGCCATATATACACCGGGAAGCGCTGACTTAACCGCCGGCACGGTTCTTTTAACCCTTACGCCTGATTTTGCAGGTGTTTGCCCGGTTTCAACCGATGATATGCTGATCACCATCGGTGAACAGATCATCGTCAATGCCGGTCCGGATATCCATGTATGCGAAGACGGTACGGTAGGATTAAGCGGTAGTATTTCGGGTGGAGTGACCACCGGTGAATGGCTGGGCGGCCTGGGAACATTTTTCCCTGACCGTTACACGCTGAATGCCGACTATACGCCCGATCCCAGTGAAGCGGGGGATACCATCATGCTGGTTTTGGAATCCGATCCCGGAGTAAATAACTGCGATGCAGTTACAGATACCATATATATTGTAGTTGATGACCTTTCCACCGCTGATGCAGGTCCGGATATTTCTGCCTGTGTGATCGGATCGGTTACCCTGAACGGTGTTGTCGGAGGTGGCGCCATAGGCGGTCACTGGACAGGCGGACTGGGAACCTTTGTACCTGACATATACACCTTGAATGCTGATTATGTCCCTGATCCTGCTGAGGTAGGAACCGTTGTCACCCTGACCCTGGTTGCCGATCTGGATCCGGGTGATGTTTGTATCGCTGCAACGGATGATATAGAAATCACCATTGACACGGTTCCCACGGCATTTGCCGGTCCGGATCAAACCATTTGTTACGGTGCGACAGCCACGATGGCGGGCTACGTGACCGGTGGCATCAGTACGGGAACCTGGAGTACTGCCGGCGACGGGACCTTTAACAATGCCAGTTTATTGAATGCCATATATACACCGGGAAGCGCAGATTTGACAGCCGGCAATGTTCTATTAACGCTTACACCTGACATTGCTGGTGTTTGCCCGGTTACACCGGATGATGTTTTGATAACCATTAATCCGCTTATTTCGGCTACGGTATTTCCAACCAATGTTTTGTGCTTCGGTAACTCTACAGGTATGATTGACCTCACCGTAACCGGAGGAACAGAACCCTATTCCTACACCTGGAGCAACGGAGCCAATACCGAAGATATTGGCTCACTCTCACCAGGGACTTTTACAGTGACGGTCACGGATCAGAATGGTTGTACCCAAACAGCCTCGGCAACTATCACACAGCCGGTTGCCCATTTAGGAACAATTACTTCCCAGACAAACGTGCTTTGTTTTGGCAATGCTACAGGATCCATTGATCTTTCAGTAACCGGCGGAACTATTCC
>CAYWHE010000204.1:0-7501 GCA_964458125.1 uncultured Flavobacteriaceae bacterium
GGGTCAGCCGGCTGCCTGGTTTGACTTGAGCGCGTTCAGTTCATTCATCAACTCCCCGCAGCCTTTTACAGCCAGCCGGTTCGAGCCCCCTTCCGGAATATGGTAAAAATCGCCAAAGCGTGCATTCAGGCTTTCCAGGAATTCCGGTTGTTCCTTTCTCCTGTATTGTTCCCTGCTGATAAAATGCAACTGCATTCCGTTTTCAATGGCCTGAAGAAGCGTTTTATTGAGCGGATGAGGAGCCTCGCCGCGTATGATCCCGATGCATCGGAAACCGTAAAGCTTCGCAGCAAATGCAGTGGCAGCGATATGGTTGGAAAAGGCTCCTCCAAAAGTGAGGAGTGTGTTTAAGCCCATGCGCGAGGCTTCCTGCAGATTGAACTTCAACTTATGCCATTTGTTTCCCCTTAGTTCCGGCGGACCCTGATTTTCCTCCCAAACCCGGACCGAAACCTTTTTGCGGCTGAATAAATCATCCTGTAAAAGCAGTAACCTGCCCGAAACAGGCGAAATGGTCCAATCTGCAGCTCTAAACATACCGTTGTTTTTGCTGTTATACCTTAAAAGTTAGTCAAAAATAACGAAATTTGCAGCATGGCCTTTACGGATAAGTTTGATAAGGAAGATTACTACCTGAGCGAGGAGGGGTTTATCGTCTTCACGGAAGCCTATCACAGGAAAAGAGGATACTGCTGCCAGAGCAATTGCAGGCATTGTCCGTATGATCAGAAAAAAAACAACCTGGCCCGGAATACCGGAAACAATCAGTCTCTCCCCGGAAATAATTTTTCTGATGCCAGTTTATAAAACATAAGCGAACCGTTAACCCCGAAAAAACCTGCCAGATGATCACGACCTCACAGAAACTTGACCTGGGCCAACTGAAAACACCCACCGGCACCCAGTTGAACTGCAAGGGATGGGTGCAGGAAGCAGCCTTGCGGATGCTGCATAACAACCTGGATCCCGATGTGGCGGAACGTCCCGGGGATCTGATCGTTTACGGCGGAACGGGAAAAGCCGCCCGGAACGCGGAAGCCTTTCATTTGATCGTCAAGGCGCTGAAAGACCTGGAAGATGACGAAACCCTGCTGATACAGTCTGGCAAACCTGTGGCTATTTTGCCTACACATAAAGATGCGCCCCGGGTGCTGATTTCGAATTCGCAACTTGTGCCGCATTGGGCCACCTGGGAACATTTCCGCGACCTGGAAGCCAAAGGTCTGATCATGTACGGACAAATGACAGCAGGTTCCTGGATTTATATCGGCTCCCAGGGCATTGTTCAGGGAACGTATGAAACTTACGGAGAAGTGGCCCGGCAGCATTTCGGAGGCTCCCTTAAAAATACGCTGAATGTCACGGCCGGTCTGGGCGGCATGGGAGGCGCCCAGCCTCTGGCCATTACCATGAATGAAGGCACCTGCCTTGCAGCCGAGATGGAGGCCTGGCGTGCTGAAAAACGAATACATACCCGTTACCTCGATCACCTCTTCCATAACCTGGATGAAGCCATCGACAAAGCGGTGGAGGCAAAAAAAGAGGGACGGGCCGTTTCCATCGCCTACATCGGCAACGCCGTGGATTTGCTGCGCAGACTGACCGATCGGAACATCATACCGGATACGCTCACGGACCAGACCTCCGCTCACGATGAACTGGTGGGGTATTTTCCCGAAGGACTAAGCGTGGAAGAAGCCAGGGTGCTGCGGGATACCAACCCGGCGGAATACATCCGGCGTTCCAGAGAAACCATGGTAAAACACGTTCAGCTCATGCTGGACCTGCAAAAGAAAGGCGCCGTTACGTTTGATTACGGCAACAACCTCCGGGGCCAGGCATTTGCAATGGGGTTGAAAAACGCGTTTGATTTTCCGGGATTTGTTCCGGCGTATATACGTCCGTTATTCTGCGAAGGAAAAGGTCCATTCCGGTGGGCAGCCCTTTCGGGCGACCCGTCCGATATTTATGAAACGGATAAAAAAATACTGGAACTTTTCCCGGGGGACACCGGTCTGGCACGCTGGATCAAGATGGCCCGGGAGCGGATTGCCTTCCAGGGATTGCCGGCGCGCATCTGCTGGCTGGGCCAGGGTGACCGGGAGAAAGCCGGGCTGGCATTTAACCAGCTGGTGAAAGAAGGTAAGGTGAAAGCACCCATCGTCATTGGCCGTGACCACCTCGACACCGGTTCCGTGGCTTCTCCGAACCGTGAAACCGAAGCCATGAAAGACGGATCGGATGCCATTGCCGACTGGCCGGTGCTCAATGCACTGATCAATACAGCCGGGGGAGCAAGCTGGGTATCGCTTCACCATGGAGGTGGTGTCGGGATCGGCTATTCCATCCATGCCGGCATGGTCATCGTGGCAGACGGAACGGAAGATGCAGCCAGGAGACTTCAACGGGTTTTGCATAACGATCCGGCCATGGGAGTGATCAGGCATATGGATGCCGGTTATGATATAGCCCTGGATACGGCCCGGAAACATAAGCTGGACATTCGCGAACGCCTGGCAGGTAAAAAATGAAACGTTTGGGTTTCCAGCTTAAAACATGACACGTATGAACATTCAAATAAACAGTCATTACCTCCAATCCGTTATCCTGTTATGAATCCTTTAAGAAACAGCAACACTTTCTTCATCCTCCTGGCCGTTGTGATTACCCTGCTATACTCCTGCGCCAAGGATGACAGCTTTTCTCCCAATGCCGACGACAGGGAGCGGTACCTGGGTAACTGGATCTGCAAGGAAACGGTTCAGGGTCAGACCCCGACTACGTTTACGATAACGGTTAGCAGCTTCGGGGATACGGACACCCTGCAGGTAAAAAACTTCAATCAGCTGGGCGCCTCCACTTCTGCCCTGTGGCTGGTTTCGGATAACAGTATCACCATTCCCGCCCAGCAGGTTACACAGGTCGCCCTGTCCGGTTTTGGTTTTTACAAAGACGGCAAGTTAGACCTGACCTACACCGCCGACGGGGAATCGGTGACAGCGGATTGTACACGGTAAAGGCCAACAGGCCGCTCACCAAAGGCCCGCTATACACCAGGTTCCCGGTCCGGCAACCGGGTTTCCTTTCCATGAGGTGCGTCCCGCCAACAGGCCTATGTTCAGGGCTGGCACAGGACAGAAAAAATCAGCTGAGCCGGCTGGCGATGAGGCTGATGAATTCCTTCCGGGTACGGTCGTTTTCAAACTCCCCGGTAAAAGCGGAGGTGGTGGTGACGGAATTTTGTTTCTGTATGCCCCTCATCTGCATGCAGAGGTGTTTGGCCTCAATAACCACTGCCACTCCGAGAGGATTTAAGGTGGCCTGAATGCAATCCCGGATTTCCGTGGTCAGCCGCTCCTGCACCTGGAGCCTGCGCGCAAAGGCATCCACCACACGGGGGATCTTGCTTAAGCCGACGATATAATGATCGGGAATGTAGGCCACATGAGCCTTTCCAAAAAAGGGAAGCATGTGGTGCTCACACATGGAATAAATCTCAATATCCTTGACAATTACCATTTGCTTGTAATCCTCCCTGAACTTGGCCGAGTTGAGAATCTCTTCGGGATTCAGATCGTAACCGTGCATTAAAAACTGCATGGCTTTGGCCACCCGTTCCGGGGTTTTCAGGAGCCCTTCCCGGGCCGGGTTTTCTCCAAGTTCAGCAATGATGGATTTATATTTATCCGAAAGACTGCTGACCACCTTGGGGTTGTAATGATCTCTTTTGGTGTAACCGAATTCCGATTGTTCCAGGGAATTCTTTTTCGTTTTTTTCATGGACGGGTTGATCCTGTTTATAAAAACCGTGATAAATCAGTGGTTGGGTCCGAAATAATCAACGAAGTTCCGCTCCGTTTCCTGCAGGCGTATGCTGTGCAACCTGCAATGCTGATGATTAAAATGAGGTTCCAGCTGCTCCCATATTCCGACGGCCAGTAATTCCGTGCTGGCAAATTTACCCTTCATAAATTCAACATCCAGGTTGATATTTTTATGATCGAGTTTATCGATAATTTTTTGCCTGATGATGTCGCTCATGATCTTCAGATCAAAAACGAATCCCGTTTCCGGATCCGGCTCGCCCTTCAGGGTCACATACAAATCATAATTATGCCCGTGCCAGTTGGGGTTGGCGCATTTGCCAAACACCTCCAGGTTTTTTTCCTCGCTCCACTTTTCATTGTAAAGCTTGTGGGCTGCATTAAACTGTTCCTTTCTTGTTACAAAAATCATCGGCCTTTTCAATATTCTGCAAAACTAAGGGTTTTTCAGGAACACCCTGCGATTTGCAAAACCGGCTGAGAAGTCTTTCATTTGGGGACGGATAACCCAACCCATGAAGTGTTTAATCGTTTGCGCCACAGCGGCTGAATTTCCGTTTCCCGACGCCGTCGATCAGGCATCAGCCGGTTGCATACCACAGGAGGTGATGGGCGGTCGTTATCCCGGCATACAGGTTTTCCTGCTGGTTACAGGTCCAGGCATGGTGCCCATGGCTTATCATTTGTCTAAAGCCCTGCTTACCGGATCCTATGACCTGGTGCTGAATCTCGGTATTGCCGGGTGTTTTCATCCAGGCGTTCCATTGGGTACGGTATTCCAGGTGACGGAAGATTGTTTTGCCTGGTGGGGGGCTGAAGACGGCGAGGATTTTTTGTCCGTATTCAACCTGGGCCTGGTCTCACCTGATGATTTCCCATTTCAACAGCGCAAACTGCTGAACAATCCTGTCCTAAACGGCACGGTATTACCGGCAATCCCCGTGGCTAAGGCAATTACCGTTACCTGCGGTCATGGCCGCGAGGCAGGCATCGAAAGCACCAGGAAATATTTTCCTGCCGACCTGGAATCCATGGAAGGGGCGGCCTTTTTTTATGTATGCCTGATGGAAAAGGTGAAATGCCTTCAGTTACGCGCTGTTTCCAATCTCGTGGAAAAAAGAAATAAAAAAGCCTGGGATATTGCCCGTGCAGTTGATTCCCTCAAACGGGTCACCGGTCAAATCCTGGAAGAGTTCTCCTCCGGAAAGGTTATTTTAGATTAAATACAATATTCGGAAGTTTGAGCACTTCCCTGCTTGTTTTTTCCTTAAACGTGACATTTTTAAGAAATACGGTATCACCCGGCTTTGCATTTTTAATGGCATTTAAGGCGAGAATCGGGATTCCGGCCTCTCCAATGCCGTAATCGGTGGTTGCCAGCGGATCCTTGGTGATGACCTGGATCTGGAACTGGTATAATTCAAGCGTGGTTTTGCCGTCACATAACACTTCCAGCGGCTGGGACTGGGCCCAGGCGACTGCATCCGTTATGCTTATTTCATGGGTGTTGCCGGCGTCCACCGGTGGATTGCAAACCTTATACAGCAATGGTTTTGAATCCTTTTTAGGAGCGGGTTTCGCGGCCTGCTTCTTGTCCTGGGCCATGAGCCCGTTACACAGGCAAACGAACAGGGTGGTGTAAAGAACACTTTTAAAAATTTTCATCGGTGAGGAATTTTATGACTTCAAATCTACAAAAAAGAAAATACAACGGGAATGGTTCGGCCAAATACAAAAAAAAACCAGGACCCGGGCCCTGGTTTTTGGACTGAAAATGAACCGGATTATTTGGTCATCATCATGTTTTTAGTATCAACAACTTTTCCGTCAACGATCAGGGAATAGCTGTACTGGCCTGCGGCAAATTCCGTTGCATCGAGGGCCACCTGGCCGTTTCCGCGCTGGCTGACCGGAATGGTTTTGACCACTACGCCCAGTGCATTAACCACCTGCAGATTTGCCGACTGAACAGCAGCAGGAAGGTAGAAACTGATATTCGAAATGCCGTTGGAAGGGTTCGGTACATTTTGTCCGAGTGAGGCTTTTTCCGTGCTGATCTGAACCGCCTTCAATTGCTCGGGAGTGATCTTGCCATTTTGCTGCAGGAAGGAGGCCAGCTGGTTGAATTTGGATTCCAACTGGGCAATCTTGTCGTTCTGGGCGGCAATGACTGCATCCTTCTGATCCACAATTTGTTTTTGTTCCTTAATGGCTTCTGCCAATACGGGAATCAGTCCCATGTAATTTACAGTTTTCACATCAGGAATAGAATGGTAGGTTACTTTTCCTCTTGCATCACGTGTTGCGCCGGCTGGAAGCGGGGCCGTTTTAATCAGGCCTGGAAATATTTCCTGAACATTGTCAGCCATAAATCCGATTTGCTTTCCTCCCGGTAAAGCCATTCCCGGGTATTTTGCATGATCAAACGTATAGGTGGATGCAACCAGCTTGGTAACCTGGTCCAGTGCACCTTCATATTTTACAATATCCTTCTTCAGTTTACGGTCCGATGCCTGGTAATACCTCCAGCCATAAACATCACCAACACCAACAAGCGCGTAATCAGGACTATTCAGCGTGTCCTGCTGATCGCCATAAACGCCATAATTATTGGTTGCACCGGTACATGAACCATAAATACCAACGCTTGTAGTTCCACCGCTGCACAGACCCTGAACACCAGTCAACGGGTTCACGTTTCCAACTTCTGACGCTTCCCCGTCAACGCCGACATTACCGCTGACTCCAACGCAACCGATGGATCCTCCGTTTCCATAGCTGCCAATATAATTTCCTTCACCCAGTATGCCAATTCCATAGCCGGCAGCGGGTTGAGAATTTCCATAGAGGGCGGGAATATCAAAGTTACCGGTTTTTTTAACCAGGGCCCGTAAAACAGCCACAGTATCGGCACCGCCTGTACCTCCGAAAATATCGCAACGGTATGCCGGGGTGGCCGTTCCGATACCGACCTTGCCACCGGAAGTAATGGTGATCCGTTTAGCACCGGCTGTCTTAATGGTCAGCGGTTTGGAATCGGAAGTCCCCAGGTAATTCGTAGTGGTTGTTCCGGCATTCCCGTTTAAACTCCAGCTTTGTGCATCAGCCTGCATTACCAGGCCGGAAGCGGCAATAAAACAGGCGATCATGCCTGCCATCGTGTTTGTTCTTTTCATTTGATTTTTGTTTAAGTAGTAATTTTTATTTAGATAAGAAAACTTTACGTCAAGAATTAAATCACCCGCCTGATATCCATAGGAATATATGATAATCAGGATGCCGTTGTGACGGATGGATTATATCCGTAAAAGACACAAGCAATCCAATAGGTCACTATTCGGCTTCAATCAGGCTTTCCTCAGGATTTTAATACCGTAATTTTATGAAAAATATCAATACCGGTCAAGTCCTGTTGAAAATTATTTCTCATACTTCTGACTATCAGAATCTTATTTTGGAGCACGCAACACCAGGAAAACGGCGATGCCGGAAAAGATGATATTGGGTATCCATACGGCCAGCATGGCCGGCATGCTGCCGTTGGTAGCAAAGGTCGTAGTGACCTGCATAAAAAGAATATAGGTAAAACTTAACAGGATACCAGCCCCCAACTGCAAACCGATACCTCCCCTCACCTTCCGGCTGGACAGGGAGACCCCCATGACGGTTAAGATAAA
>CAYWHE010000205.1:0-7476 GCA_964458125.1 uncultured Flavobacteriaceae bacterium
GGAAGAGTTTCCTCCGGCAATTTCACCAATCACATTCGGATAGGAATATACGAGATCATCGAGAACGATGGCAATGCTTCTGCCCACATTTTCACCGGTCAGGCGTTTCCAGGTCTTGGCTCCTTCGGGATTCATCCGCATGCTGATTTCCGGTTCGGAGTTGAATTGTCCGAAATCCTGGCGTGCGTCGGAAATGGCGTCACCTTCAAGCGGGGCACGACCATCGCGGCCGCTGGTTTTTATGGCTACGAGTTCCAGGGCAGAGGATTCCTTCGTGGGGGGCTTTACCGTCCACAGGAATTTCATGTCTTTGGGAATCAGGGCTCTGATTTCAGGCATGGCCAGGAACCGGTTAACCTTGCCGGTATCCTTGATGAGGGCATAACCAACTACAGGACCTTTCCTGTATTCGCTCTGTCCCTGGGCATTCTGAAATATGGCCGGTCCAAGCACGGCAAACAGCGGATTTTCCTTTGCAAACTGCTCCATGGTTTTCGCAGAGGTATCATTCGCGGACTTCGCGGTGTCCTTTTTCATCCGCTCGATAAGGGATTGTTCCCGGGCCGTGTCGGCGGCAGCCAGGGCTGCTGAATCCGGAGATAGGACGGCAGCCAGGCTGTCCGTTCCCGCACCGGTGGAATCGTTCAGGGCGCTGAGGGAATCCTTCTGGTTCAGCGCCTTCAGTTTGTCATTGACGCTTTGAAGGACAGGAAAAGCTTCGTTATTGGGAAAGGTTTCCCAGAATTCAAGCTTGGCCGTTCCCTGAAGCAGTTTACGCACACGCTCAGGTTCCTTAACGCCCGGCAATTCGATCAGGATGCGGCCGGAACCGAGCTGCTGAATATTGGGCTGGGCCACCCCGAATTTATCAATACGGGTTCGCAGGATATTGAAAGACCTGCTGATGGCGGCATCCGCCTCCGTCTTAATTATTTTCAAAACGTCTTCGTTGGACGAGTTAAAGTTTATCCTGTCCTGCAGGTCAATAGTGCTGAAAACAGCGGCAAGTTTGGCATTGGGGTCAATCTCCCTGAACGCCCTGCCGAAAAGGGTCACAAAATCTTCCTGGCTGTTTTTCTGCATCTGCAACGCCCTGTCAAGGGCTGCATTGAACGTGGTATCGGTGCTGTAATTGGAAAGTACGCGGATCAGGTCCACAACGGAAACCTCCATGGTGACATTCATTCCACCCTTCAGGTCAAGCCCGAGATTCATTTCCCGTTCCTTACATTCCTGGTAGGTATAATCCTTTACAAGCAGATTATAAACTCCAACCGTGTTTAATGAATCCAGGTAGGACCTTTCCTTAACAGGATCCCCATTGGCATATTCACGGGCCTTGTTTTCCTGCAACCGGGTCACCAAGGTGAACGATAACTGGTAGAGACAAACAATTGCCAGAACGATTGCAAAAAATCTGATAGCGCCTTTACTTTGCATGAATTTGAGAGGTAATTAATTAATAATTATGATGTTAAAAATTTTTTAGCCCGCAAATATAGGGTAACAAAAATGATTTACCAATTTTTTCTGTAAAGTATTCCGGTTACTTTCCGGGTCATCCCATCGGGTTTGTTTCAACCAATTTACCCTGTTGATTTTCAATTTTATGAAACCGAAACAGTTCCTCAGAACCGCCTTTTTCCGGTTCCGGTGAACCGGATTATTGTTCTTCCGGCACGACAGGGGGCCTGCGATGTTTCCACCTGCGGTGCGACCATAACCAAACCGCCGGATTTTCCAGGATATCGCGTTCCAGCCTTCGTGTATGCATTTCCGTGATTTCACCTTCCCTGGTATCCTTCGGATTTTCGCATAACAGATCCAGGTCGATGCGGTAAAAACCCCTTCGCTCCCTTTTTACACAGGCATACACCACGGGGTGGTTCAGTTTTCTGGCAATTTTTTCCGTGCCGAGAAATACAGGGGTATCCTGGTTCAGGAATTGCATCCAGCAGGCATTGGCCGGTGACGGAGTCTGATCGGCTATAAATGCCGTGGCGTGGAGCGTATTTTTCATGGCCAGCATTTCACGAAACACCAGGCCGGACGGAACCGGACGGGCTCCAAACCGGCTTCTCATGCGGGTGATGAGTTCATTGAATTTTTTATTCGCCAGGGGCTTGTAGATCACATTCACCTGGCAGGGGCTGGTGAGGGTCATGGTGTTTCCGCCCCATTCCCAGTTTCCGTAATGCCCCATGACAATGATGACGCTTCTGTTTTCCGCAGCCAACCGGTCAAACAGGCTACGGTCTGAAAAGCGGCACCTTCGAAGGGCTTCTTCCCTGCCAATGGTCAGCGTTTTCACTGATTCCACCAGGAGATCACAGAAGAATCCGTAAAATTCATTTTCGATCCGTTTCAGATCCTCCCGGGATTTTCCGGGAAAGGCCATCTTCAGGTTTTGCCTGACCACTTCCCTGCGGTAACCGGTGAAATGAACCAGGAAAAACCTGAGCATACCGGAAAAAAGATAAAGGATGCTGAAAGGCAGCCTCGCAGCCAGGTAAATAAAAGGAACAACCAGGAAATAAAGAAACATAGCGGCGAAAAAACAACCCGTCAGTAATTCCGGCCTTTATAATAAATACGCGTATCGTTATTCAGGATATTATACGTCAGCACATTCCTGTTCAGCTCAAAGGAATTAATCAGGTCATACGAAATGATTTTAGTCTCACCCTGTTTAAAGAGTTTCAGCCTGTTCTGCTGGTCGATATAGGCGACCATATTGTATTCCAGTTTAAAATTCTCCGGGATATAATTCTCCAGCATATAGGTCTTACCGTTATAAAACACGCTGAAGTTCTGGTTGTTGTCCGTATACACAATCATGCTATCCTTGACATAATAGTCAGCCGGGGCAAAACTGGAGATGGTTTTGGTTTTTCCAGCCGCAAAACGCTTGAAATTCCCGTCAAAATCAACATAGGCCAGCAAACCGTCTCCGGCTTTCATGGACTGGGGGGGATTTTTTTCGAGTTCATAAATGTTTCCCTGGTAAAAAACATTCAGTGTATTGTTCAGCTGATCCACGTATCCCACCACATCACGGCCTGCCACATACATGATGTTTTCATCGTTGGTGTTTTGCAGGTCATAAACGGCTCCCTGATAAAACACCTTCATCAGGTACGCATGATTGACGTAGGCTACGAGGTTTTCACCCAGCCGGTAATTTTTAACGGAAGTTCCCCCGGCCAGCAGGTCATCCAGGAAATAGGATGATCCGTCATAATAGGCTTTAAATGACCTGGCGATGTCGTCAAAATAAACCAAAATGCTGTCATCCATGGCAAAACCGGTAACCCAGGTACTGAGGGTTTTGGAATTTCCCCTTTCAAAAATATTCAGCTGGTTACTTTGCAAATAAGCCACCAGGGTAGCATTGGCATTAAAACTTTTCACAAAAGCGCCTTCGGTAACATCGTAGGTAAAACCCTTGTAGAACACCTTAAAATTATTGGCATTGCTGATAAAGGCGATGCAGTTACCCCCGACACGGAAAGCTTTCGGTTGCAGGTGATCAAGCTGGGTGAGCGTACCGTCATCAAATCCGTAGAAATAATTACGGTAATCGGTATATGCCGCCATATTCTGCGCAAGAGACCCGGAACCAACGGCAAGGCTCAAGAGCAGCAGGAAAAATCTTTTCATAACTGGTATTTGGCTGCTAAAAATAGCCAATCCCTGCCAACCGGCAAAAAAAATCAGGGGCAGGGGGAACGGTCAGTTCAGCCGGATCTGAAAATCATGATGGCCCAGGCTGAGGTTTGGACTGAAGAACGGGTCGTCATCAATATATTTTTTCCACCGGTCCTGGAACATTTTAATTTCGCGGATATGCCGTTCAAATGATTCGGTGGAGCTTTTGGGATGGCCCCTGGTGAGTGATTCATAGTGATAGAGCATGACATGGGGAAGGTAAACGTTGTAGTAGCCGGCACTGATCAGTTTCAGGCAGAAATCAACATCGTTGTATTCCACGGCAAACTGTTCATCAAATCCGCCCACTTCCCGGTAAACTTCCTTCCTGACCATCAGGCAGGCTGCGGTAACTGCACAGTAATTATTGACGGAGTTGACATAATTGAAGTAACCCGGTCCGTCCTTATGAACTCCTACAAAAGAATGACCGGCGGCGCCTCCCAGGCCGATGATCACGCCGGCGTGCTGGATGGTATCGTTGTGGTAAAGCAGTTTGGCTCCAACGGCCCCGATGGATTTGCGCTGGGCCTGTTCCACCATGGCATTCATCCAGTCGGCTGCAATCACCTCCGTATCGTTGTTCAGCAGCAGCAGGTAATCGCCGGAGGCAACTTTTGCAGCTTCATTCATCAGTTTTGAAAAATTAAAATCGACATCGAGTTTCAGGCACCTGAATTTTCCCGGGTACTGCTTTTCATACTGTGACACCAGATCAAAAAGGGTTTGTTCGGTACTGCGGTTATCCACCAGAATGACTTCAAAATCAGGATAGGATGTTTTTCCAAAAACTGATTTCAGGCAGGTTTCCAGCACCGATGCCTTATTTTTAGTGGGAATGATGACCGATACTTTTTTTAATTCCCTGATTTGATAACGGATGGAATAACCGCGAAAACCGGGAAGAAAATCCACCGTACCCGGTTCATCACGCCTTTTCAGCGCTTCGGATAAGGCACGCTGGGCGGCCCGGTAGGCATAAGGTTTCGCTGCCTCGCTTCCCGCTGCGGAACGGGAGTGAATGCGCCAATGATATAACACTTTTGGTATATGAAAAATATGCCGGGAGTGTTCCGTAAAGCGAAGCAGGATATCATAATCCTGGCTGCCTTCGAAACCAAGACGGAAGCCCCCGATGGACCGGACAATGGTATGCCGCATGACAACCAGGTGGCCGAAATAGTTCCTGGACAACAAATTATCCGGGCTCCAGCGGGGTTTGAAATGGGGCATGGTATGCCGGCCATTTTCATCGATCTTGTCCTCATCGGTATACACCAGGTCGGCAGACGGTTCCCTTTCCAGGAGAAGGGCCACCTCATACAGCGCATCCCTGCTCAGCAGATCATCCTGGTCCACAAGCACGATAAATTCACCCTGTGCCAGTTCCAGTGCTGAATTACTGCAGGCTGATATGTGCCCGTTTACCTTTCTGAAAACGATTTTAATCCGGCTGTCTTTGGCCGCATAATTTTCCATGATCTGTTTCACTTCGGGATCGGTGGAGGCATCGTCGGCCATACAAAGTTCCCAATGCGGGTAAACCTGCGCCAAAACGGATTCGATCATGGCTTCAAACAAACCTGGGGGCGGATTATACACAGGAACGATAATGGAAAACAGGGGTTTTGATGTCATGCGCCCCACATCTGCCGACATCCGCACGAAGTCATTTTCACCGGGCATGTGTTTTTGCATCCAGGTCTGGTAAGGATCCTGGCCCGGTTTACTGCTGGCCTGGTCATCCACCAGAATCACCACTGGCCGGTCTTCCAGCCATAAATAGAGGTATTTGAAAACCCGGGTTAAAAAATGCCTGACTATTTTCCGGCCCCTGGAGGTGATGAAAAAGGTGAGTTTTCCGAAAAATTTCACGCCACCAGCCTTCTCCTTATCCTTCGATCTGAACACATCCCTGATCCTGACCAGGTGGGCTTTGATTTTATACCACCTGCTGCTTTCGATATCCTGAAGCCGTTTTTCGAGGTTATGAACCATTTCCATCATGGTCTGCCCGTAGCGTACCTGATGGGCGATTTCCTCCTCCTGTTCCCGGACCCGTTGGTCCAGGGAAGCATGGTATTCCCGTTCCTCCTTTTGTTGCCGGAGAATGGCCTGTATATCATCATTTAAAAAACCGATGACTTCAGGCAGGTTTTTCGCGTAAGCATTCAGGTGTTTACGGGTGATAAAACCGATGATCCTCCTTTTGTTTTCCGCTACAGAGGCCTGTGAGGTGATGGAGCCTTCGCGAATGCGGTAATGAAAAAGCGGTTCCCCCACATGATGAAAATGCCAGCCGGCGGCACCTGCAGACAACCAGAAATCCCAGTCATGGTGAGCCGTCAAACCCGGATCGGTTTCAAATCCTCCCACCTCTTCCCAGATCTGTTTCCGGAAAACCGAACAGTTATCCACGTAATTTCCGGCCAGCATGCGCGGAAAATTAAATTCAGGCCAGCGGCGGATCCCGGTTTCCTTTCCGAATATATAACAATCGGCATATACGACTCCGGTTTGTGGTTCCCGGTCCAGGATGTCAACTCCCTTTTCCAGGTATTCGGGCTCAATGTAATTATCGGCATCAAGCAGGAGGATATAAGGCGCACGCGCCCTTTTCATACCCGTATTCCGGGCGGCGGGCGCTCCCTGGTTGGGCTGATCGATCACCTGGAAATGTTCGTCCTTCAGCAGCTGCAATACCCGTAAGGTTTCCTCATCGGTGGAACCGTCATTGACGATAATCAGCTCCCAGTTCAGTTTCCTGCATTTCAGCACACTGTCTACGGCCTGCTGCAGATAGATTCCGTCATTGAAACAGGTAATGATGACGGAAATAACAGGAATGGTGTCGCCGGATGGATGCATGGTGTAAAATTTAAAACAGCGACTGATAATATTTTCCGACTTCCTCCACCTCCCCGATCATGGCAATGGTTCCGCCGGAGAGGCAGGCGGCCCTGGTACAGATACGTTGAACCTCGCTGAACTGATGCGAAACAAAAACAATGGTGCTGCCCGACCGGCGTATCTGGTCGATCCGGCTGGCGCACTTCGCCTGGAATCCCATGTCGCCAACGGCCAGCGCTTCATCAATGATCAATATTTCGGGGTTTTCCCCGACGGCTATGGAAAATGCCAGACGGGCAAGCATGCCGGAGGAATACCGTTTCACCTGCATTTCCATGTCATTCATGGTGAGTTCGGAGAAGGCAATAATGCTGTCGATGGAACCTTCAATCTCCCTTTTCGAGCGGCCCATCAGGATGCTGCACAGCCTGATGTTTTCCAGGCCGGTGAGCTCCGGCTCCAGACCCACCCCCAGCGCCAGCAGGGGAGCGATGCGGCCATGCAGCCTGATGGTTCCCTCATCCGCCGGTATGATGCCGGCAATGGTACGGAGAAGCGTGCTTTTGCCGCTGCCGTTTTTTCCCATCAGACCGAAACATTCTCCTTTATAAATGGTCAGGTTGATATTCTTAAGCACTTCCTTCTTTTCAAAGGGCTTCCTGAGCCCCAGGGAAAAAATAAAATCCTTCATGTTCCGGATCCCCTGGTGCTGAATGATGAAACTGACATCCAGGTTCCTGGCTTCAATCATTATTTCTCTGTTCGTCAGATCCGGTGTGGTTGATAACATGTCAGAGGTTCGGGAAAAAGCCCTTTCGAAGCTTGTTAAAGAAAAAGAGGCCGGCTGCCATAAAGGTTACGGCCAGGATGGTGGTGTGGAGCAACAGGGAAATCGATGGAAACCGTCCGTAATAAAGT
>CAYWHE010000206.1:0-5610 GCA_964458125.1 uncultured Flavobacteriaceae bacterium
CCGGCACGGTATTCCAGGAATAAGAATAGGGCGAAACACCTCCGGAGGGAGTAACAGTTGCCTTTCCTCCTGCCCCGCCGTTACAGCGAACATTGGTCTTATTGATATTCAAAATCAGGTTGGTGGACGGTTGTGTGACTACAATGGATGTTTTCTTGGTACAGCCATTGGCATCGGTAGCCGTGACGATGTAGGTTCCGGCAGCCAGGGAATTCCTGTTCTGGACCGTACTGCCATTATTCCACAAAAAAGTATACGATGGCGTGCCACCCACCGGGGTTATAGTGATGCTGCCCGTACTCATACCTTTGCATGCCAGGTCGGTTTTTACAACGGAAACAGTCAGTGGCAAGGGCTGTGATACCGTTACGGATTGCGATTGGGAACAACCTGGTGAATAGGTCACGGTAACCGTATATGTTCCTGCCGGCAGTCCGCTTCTGTCTTCGGTAGTCGAACCGTCATCCCAAAGATACGAAGGTGACCCCGTTCCGGAAGAGGAAGACATATCAATACTTCCGTTGCTTCCGCCGGAACAGGAAACAGGAACTGCCGTCGCGGTCAGCGCAATGTTACAACATACGGTGGTGGTGGTCACGACCGACAGGCTACCCGTGCAGCCGCTCCCGTCCGTAACAGTTACCGTATAGGTACCCGCCGTACTAACCAAGGCGGCTTGCGTAGTTGCGCCCGTTGACCAGTTATATCCCGCATAACCTGCTCCGGCAGTCAGGGTGATTGAACTTCCGGCACAGAAAGGAACATTTCCCGAAACCGTCAACGGATTCGTAATGCTGAAATTATTATCATTGATATCAAAGAAAATATTTCCGGCACCTTCAATCATGATGCGTGCGGTAGTCGTGCTTAAACCGGCCGGGAAGTTTACCGTACAACTTCCGGTATTGGGCGCAGCGGCGGCGAGGACAACAGGAAATGTGTTTCCCCCGTCAGTTGAAAGCAGTATATTCACCGATGCCGTTGAAACAGGTGCGAGATTGGTGCCTGCCACCTTCCAGGTAATCAATGGACAACTAACCTGCTGAACGGAAATACCAGAAGCGTTGGGATAGGTTACTTTAAACGTATCGGCTACATTCACAACGTGAATCAACACCGCTGTATCATTATAGGTCACGCCCCCGCCGGTATTTCTTTCATCACGAAGCGTCACCCTGAATTTCATGTCCCGGGCATAGGTCGGGTAAATTTCACCCGGGTTTACCACGTTGCCGAGTATATTGCTCAATTTCGGGAAAATTCGCTCGCCATTGGCGGAGGGGCTATTGGAACGGTATATGGGCGCGTTTCCGCCGGGTGCATTCCAGGTTCCGGCAGGACCCAAATCATATTGTTCCCAGCTAAAGTCAATGGGATCAGCATCCGGGTCATGTCCGTAGGCTTTTAATTTAAAAGCGGCCAGGTAAGGAATATACTTCACTCCTGTCAGTGAATCAAGCACCGGAGCTGTGTTGCCGGTTGGTGTGCTGACCGGGCAGGTGTTTCCATTGCCGATGGTTATAAAATTATACATTTCATCAAAACTGTGGGTATGAAAATAGGCAATACTGTGCGGGGCCAGGTCATCACTTCCGCAGATGCCCGCATAGGCCTGGATGGTAATGCCGCTTCCCGGTTCATAAGCGTGGGTGCCGGAACGGTTGCCGTTGCAGGAACCGGTAACGGAATTAAAGGTATGGTTACCACCAAACTGGTGACCCATTTCATGCGCTACGTAATCCACATCGAATGGATCGTTAACGGGATTGGAGGAACCTGTAACCCCTCTTGCCTTATTGCTGGAACTGCAGACGCAACTCAGATTGGCCACACCGCCGCCGCCGGTACTGAATACATGGCCGATATCATAATTGGCGCTGCCGATAACGGTGGTGATGTTGGTCTGGTTTTGCCCGAGCATGGTGCTTCCGCTGTTGTTCGTATAGGGATCGGTGCCTGCATTCAGGTATATCAATAAGGTATCATTGGGTATCAGCACCAAATGAACATCCAGTTCACGCATATAAATTCCATCCACCCGGTTCACGGAAGTAACCATTCCGGCCAGCGCCCCGGCCACCGTACCCCCGAAATAAGCCGCATATTCACCTGTGCAGGCCAGCGCCAGACGGTAGGTCCTTAACTGGCTGGCGGTGCTCCGGTTGGCGGAATTCCCATCACGACTTTGCTGATGATCCTGTAAGGGAATTTCCCCTTCCAGTTCACAAATCATTTGCGGATGCCGGCCGCTCTCCAGTTTGTAATAAACCAGGTATTCATCCGTATGATGAAGGCCAAGGGGTTCAATAATAACCTGTCCTTCTGGGGTGTTGATATAAGCATGAAAACCAAAAGGGGTAAAATCACAGCGAACCGACATCAGCCGGTTCACGGCCCCGTTGCCACCAAAGGTACGGATACCGGGATAGGCGGCCTGCAGATCCGGATGCATCACCGGAATTTCAACAAGCAGGAAAGATTCGAAACGACCGCCAGGCATTGGTAATTCCAGCGTGACAGGTCTCTGCTGAGGATCCTGGAAATGCGATGAAGATTTTAAAACCTGCTGAATACCATTCAGGTCAAGATAATACAATGAATACGCGACGGGGATCCATTGATGCCCGGCTTCCATGTATTTCCGGGTGGTTTCTTCAGGCTGCCATAAATTTTGTGTTTGTGCCCGCAGAAAAAAAGGGAGAGCCATTATCATCCAGAAGATGCAGTTACCTTTTTTCATAAAATATCTGTTTAGGAGTAGAGGCCGGGCGACCAGGTGTATAGCAAAGCAAATAAAAAGAAATGAAATTAGCAAATTATTTACACCTGAAACCGTACAAAAAGAGCATTAACCGGACCGGATCCATTCAATCAGGCTTGCTGACAAGGATCATGAAACGGTTCATGCTGCCAAACTCAGGGCAACTTTCTTCCACCTTTGTCTTTAAACCTGTTCTCATGCCAGGCTAAAAATTTTCTTTACGATGTCCGGAATATTTCCTATTTTTGACTATCCTAATATTTATCCAACTTCCATGAAAAAGTACCTCTGCCTCCTTCTCTGGAGCGTCACCACCTTGAATGCTCATGCCCAGCTCAACATGCAATTCCGGTCCAACTTCCCCTATGCCGGTCAGTCGCTGGCCAATATCTGGGGGTATGTGGATTCGCTTGGCAATGAATATGCGCTGGTTGGCACTTCAACAGGCGTCTCTATTGTGGATGTTACGAACCCGGTCAATCCCATTCAAAAATTTACTGTAACAGGCACCAATTCCTCCTGGAGAGAAATCAAAACCTGGGGAAAGTATGCGTATGTCACCACAGAAGGTTGTTGCCTGGGGCTGCAGATCATCAACCTGTCCAACCTGCCGGCCTCCGTATCATCCTCCTACTGGACCGGCAGCGGAGCCATTGCCGGTCAGCTTCAGAAAGCCCATTCCCTGCATATTGATAATGGGTACCTGTATCTGAACGGATCAAACCTGTTTGGCGGTGCAGCTATTATTGCAAGTCTGGCCAACCCCCTTAATCCCACTTACATGAGCAACACACAACTGTCCTTTACCGGCAACATCCGTTATGTTCACGACTGTTACGTGAGGAATGACACCATGTACGGGGCTAACATATATGCAGGGTTTTTCACGATCATCAACGTCAGTAACAAGAGCAATCCGGTATTGGTTAATTACCAGAACACCCCGAATAACTTCACCCATAATTGCTGGCTTTCGGACGACGGAAGGAAAATTTTCACCACGGATGAAACAACCAATTCCTTTTTGACTTCCTACGATATTTCAAACCCTGCCAATATTACCTATCTGGACAAGGTTCAATCAAATCCCGGCAGCGGTTCCATTGTTCATAACACCTATGTTAAAAATGATTATGCGGTAACTTCCTGGTACAAGGATGGAGTAGTCATCGTTGATGCCGCGCGTCCGGATAACCTGGTCATCACCGGATCTTACGACACGTATGCCCAGGGAGCCGGCAACGGGTTTAACGGCTGCTGGGGAGTTTACCCCTACCTTCCATCCGGAAATATCATCGCCAGTGACATCAATAACGGCTTGTATGTGTTGACGCCGACTTATGTGCGGGCCTGCTACCTCGAAGGAATGGTAACGAACAGTTGCACAGGAGCCGGCTTGAGTAATGTCACCGTGCAGATCAGCGGAAACAACACGGAAGTTTCCGGCATTACCGGTAGTTATAAAACAGGGACGGCAACTTCAGGAACGTATTCGGTCACCTTCTCAAAAACCGGGTTTCAAAGTACGGTGGTCAATAACGTCGGACTGAGTAACGGAGTGGTTACCAACCTGCAGGTTACGTTGACACCGTCCACCGCTCCCACATCCGTAAACCCTGCAATAACCAATGTTTCCTGCTTTGGCGGGAATAACGGACAGATAGCAACTTCACCTGCAGGCGGGATTGCACCCTTGCAATACATTTGGTCGAACGGTATGACCACTTCGGGAATCACCGCACTCAGCGCCGGAACCTATACGGTTACCGTTATGGATGACGGAGGATGCACGATTACTGCATCCTCAACCGTCAGTCAGCCGGCCGCACTGAACGCCAATGCAGGAAGCAACACACCTGTATGCAAAGGAGGAAACCTGTCCCTCACTGCGGCGGCAGGTTTCAGTACCTATATCTGGAGCGGTCCCAACGGCTTCAATTCCGGCCTTCAGAATCCAGTGCTTACCGGCGTGGACGGAAGCGCTTCCGGAAGCTACTCCGTGCTTGTAACGGATGGAGGCGGCTGCACCGACAGCAAAAGCACCAGTGTGCTGATCAGTGACATGTCGATTGCCGCAACCATCACTCATGTAGCCTGCTACCAGCAAAATACGGGCGCCATCGACATCACGGTAAGCGGCGGTATTGGCGGCTATACTTACCTCTGGAGCAACAACATGACCACAGAGGATTTGTCAAACCGGTATGCCAACACGTTTAAGGTAACGGTTACCGATATGGCAGGATGTACAAAAACCGGGAAATACACGGTTACCAACCTGGCCTCTTCCACCCTGTCCATAACCACCACGAAAACCAATGTTCGTTGCTTCGGAGCCAGCACAGGTAAGGCTACCCTCCTTCCTTCCGGCGGTTTGTCACCGTATGCATACTCCTGGAATACGGTTCCTGTTCAAACTACCGCCAGCATCTCAGGTCTTCCGGCCGGAACATATACAGGAACCGTTACCGATGCCGCCGGTTGCGTTAAAGTCAAATCCATCACCATCACTGAGCCGGTGCAGCTCATTGGTCTTCTCACTCAATCGAACGTCACCGTAAACGGGGGTAATGACGGCAGCGCCACTGTTGCCGTCACGGGCGGAACACCACCATATACCTATAAGTGGAATACCGTTCCCAACCAGACAACTGCAACCATCAGCAACCTGACCGCCGGTTATTACAAGTGTAAGGTCTCTGATTCAAAAAGCTGTTACATGATAGTATCCACCACCATTACCCAGCCTCCTCCCAGGATCAAATCCGGTCAGGAGGCAGAAACAGAAATACGCGTATACCCGAATCCTGTTCACGATATGCTGTATGTCAGCAACCTGCCTGCAGACG
>CAYWHE010000206.1:5710-7397 GCA_964458125.1 uncultured Flavobacteriaceae bacterium
AAACCAACTGGCAGATTAATTTTACCGCAAGTCATCGCGTCATTTTTTCAACATTTCACGATACCATGCCGGGGCTTTAATGTCCGATTTTGCCATGACTATCTGATTAACCGGGAAACCGATACGTAAATTTTTCAGGAATTTTTCCGCCGTATACATCCCGGGGTTCATTCATCTGGCTGTTTATCCCCTAACCAGAAAAATGACGGAAGTGTTTCATGCTTTACGGCTCCGTGTCGAACACCATACCTCATGAGCGCGCGAGGTTCTCCTGCCGGTATTGTCAGAGAACAGGGTTCAGATTTTCCAATGGAACAATGGCATATCCTTCCCGTTTTGCAAATTCGAGGAACCTTTTTAAAACCGGAATAATCCGGGGCAGGGTATCATGAAACAAAACAATATCCCCGCCTTTTAACCGACGCGTGACGCGTTCAAAAAGCACATCCTGATTTTTAATGGTGGTATCGTACGAACGGATACTCCATCCGATCACCGGGATACCCAGTTTTTTTACAACCCGCGCAATAGCCGGATTGGTCACGCCAAAGGGGGGGCGGAAGAACCCGACCTCCTGCCCTGTAATTTTCCGTATGGCCTCATTGGTGGTTCTGATTTCATCCTCTACTTTCCAGTCACTGTAAATATCAAAAAAATAACTGTGGCTCCAGGAATGATTGCCTACCCGATGACCTTCTTCACAGATTCTCGTTAACAGGCCTTCATTGCCCGGAATACGCCTGCCGATGCAAAAAAAAGTGGCTGTCACCTGGTATTCCCTGAGCAGATCCAGCACACCTGGTGTCACTTCCGGGCACGGTCCATCATCAAAGCTTATGGCAATTTTCATTTCCCCGGTTGAACCGCTGCAACGGGCATCCAGGAAATACCCGGACTGAATAAAATAAGCTCCCCAGGCGGTTACCGAGAGGTATAAAAATACGATCGGGAATACTATCCATCCCGGCCATGCCAGAAGCCATATGCCGGCCAGTGCCAAAAGCAGCGATACATAAAACAGCGGTCTGACAAACTTATACTTCAGCATGACTGCAGCAGGCAAACGGTATGGTTGAAGCCCTGGAAATGATTGTACACCAGAATGGTTCTGACCGGTGCATGTACCGGAGCCTGCAGTGAAACAACGGCGGGTACGCGCTGTTTCTTCAGTATGTTTGAGGCCAGCCAGATGGCAAAGGAGGATGCGGTAGGATACTCACCGCACAACTGTTTAAATCCACCGGTGGCCACGGATGGAAATAATTGCTGTTGAACATCCCGGTATACCCGGTCCGACAGCTGATCTCCGTTCCATCCGTAAAGAATGAGATCGATGTCCGCGGCCTCAACCCGGCATTTCTCCAGAAAGCGCAGTACAAAGCCATTTATTTCCTCACCTGAATCCGGGCTTAGCAACATATCCAAACCAGGAATCCTTGCATAACTATTGTCTTGTTTTACACTTCCCGCCAGAAAAAAAGCCGCACCTTCGCCAAACACGGTTCCCTTTCCCGGATGCTGAAACAATGCCAGACTTTCCGGGGGATCTTTCCGGATCAAACCCAGTCTTTTTAAAATCAAAATGGTATGGGGCGTCAGTTCATCCACTCCTCCGACCAGGACATTTTCGGCGATGCCCTCCTCCAACTGCATCTGCGCATCCATCAGGGCCAGTTCAAAAGAGAAT
>CAYWHE010000207.1:0-7355 GCA_964458125.1 uncultured Flavobacteriaceae bacterium
TTCATACAAATGCTGCCAGATGTCCCGGTCCTTCCTTTTCCTGATGAGGAATCGATTATTGTAATTGATAAACAAGTAATTAAAGTATCTTGAACGGGGCCCGGCCATTTTAATTTTAACGGGTAAGGATTGGATCATACCTTTATTATAGGCATAACATTCCTGCCTAAACGGGCATTGATCGCATAATGGATTTCGAACCCGGCAATGCAGGGATCCGAATTCCATGATGGCCTGGTTGAACAGGCCGGGTTTTTTTTTATCCAGCAGTTCCCCTGCCAGAGCGGTGAATTGCTTTTTGCCTGCAGGAGTATTAATGGGCGTGTCAAGGCCATAAAACCTCGATAAAAACCGGAACACATTTCCGTCCACGACGGCATGGGGAAGGTTGAAGGCAAAACTGGCAATGGCTGCCGCAGTATATTCACCAACGCCTTTCAGTTTGAGCAGTTCTGCATAAGCAGCGGGAAACCGTCCGTAATGTCCAGCCACCAGGGCATTTGCCGCTGCATGCATGTTTCTCGCACGGCTGTAATAGCCCAAACCCTGCCAGAGCCGAAGCACTTTTTCTTCGGATGCAGCAGCCAGGTCGGTAACTGTTGGAAAGGTCTCCAGGAAACGGTTGAAATAGGGAAGACCCTGGTCGACACGGGTTTGCTGCAAAATTATTTCAGAAAGCCAGATCACATAAGGATCACGGCTGTTACGCCAGGGGAGATCGCGTTTGTTTGCCTCGTACCAGCGGATTAAGGTTTTATGAACCGGCATAAAGGGAAGAGTTGAATGGGAAAATCCCAACTGAGGTGCCGGTTAAAACAAATGCTTTTCGGCATGATAGGAGGATCGTACCAATGGTCCGCTTTCCACATAACGGAAACCCATATTCAACCCCTCTTCCTTATATTTTTGAAAGGTGTCCGGATGGATAAACTCGGATACGGGCAGATGTTTTCCCGTGGGTTGCAGGTATTGTCCGAGCGTGAGGATATCCACCCCGGCCCGGAGGAGGTCATGCATGGTTTCCATTACTTCGGTTTCGGTTTCGCCAAGACCCAGCATCACCCCCGATTTGGTACGTGTACCGGATGCCTTGATGCGGCTCAATACCTCCAGGCTCCTGTCGTATTTAGCCTGAACACGCACTTCCCTTGTCAGGCGACGGACGGTTTCCAGATTATGGGAAATCACTTCCGGTCTTTCCGTGATGACACGTTCCAGGTTGTCCCATTTTCCGGCAAAGTCAGGAATCAGGGTTTCCATGGTGGTACCCGGAGAATGCTGCCGGACGGCCCTTATGGTTTCCGCCCAGATCCGGGAACCGCCATCCGGGAGATCGTCCCGGTCAACGGAGGTGATCACGCAATGTTTAACCTGCATCAGCCGTACGGATTCGGCCACCCGCAATGGCTCCTGCATGTCAACTGTACTGGGCCGACCTGTGGCCACGGCACAAAATCCGCAACTGCGGGTGCAGATATTGCCCAGGATCATAAAGGTCGCCGTTCCCGCACCCCAGCATTCGCCCATGTTGGGACAGTTTCCGCTTTCGCAGATCGTATGCAGTTTATGACCGGTCACCAGCGACCTCACCTTGCTGTATTCCTTGCCAATCGGAAGTTTCACTTTCAGCCACTCCGGCTTCCGGGGGCGCTGTATTGTTTGTTCTCCTTCCATCTGCCGGCAAAGGTAAATAAAATGGTTCTATTCCACATTTTATGGTGTTTAAAGACCCGGTAAAACCACTTAGAAAACAGTACAGTTCGATCCTCCTGCTGTTTGTAATAATTTCTAAAGAAAGGGTCATACGTTTTGTGATTAACGGTTCCGGATCGCATCCGTCTGCATGGGAATGAAATAAATACGGAATAATTTTGCATCTTTGAAAACTCAATTGACAGCCTCTCCGGATAGGCATGCAATACCGGAAGGATTATGAAATTCAATCTGTTAGGATGAACTCACCAACGTTTGGGGCAGATGAAAAAAGATGCAATCATGTCCCACTGCCTGCAGGGGGATAGTTCACGCCGGCCGGGCCGGGATGAAGCATGTAAAACGAAAGCCTATTGAACAGGTATGACGATAAAACTTTCCAATGAAATCAAGGTAGGCATCCTGGTCACCATAGCCATTGCTGCATTGCTCTGGGGGCTGAATTACCTCAAGGGTCAGGATATTTTCGCTTCGAACAATGATTATTATGCCGTCTACGATAACGTGAACGGTCTGGTGGCCACCAATGCCATCATTCTCAACGGTTACAAGGTTGGACAGGTGGCCGGACTGAAATTCCTGCCTGATCATTCCGGTCGCATGCTGGCCACGTTCCGGGTGAAGTCGGATGTGTTCATTCCGAAAGATGCCACGGCACGCATTGTCAGCTCCGATCTTTTCGGAAGCCGTGCTGTGGAAATTGTACTGGGGGTGTCGCCCGATCCTGCCGCCGACGGGGATACGCTGATCCCCGACATACAACCCACCCTCGGTTCTCAAATCCTTCCCGTTAAGGACAAGGCCGAGCAACTCATTGTTTCCATCGACTCCTTATCAGTGGCCATCCGTGAGATTCTCAATCCTCAGACCAGGAAAAATTTAACGGAAGCCATTGAAGGATTGCATAAAACAGTGGCCAACCTGGAGCATGCTTCAGGCAGTATCGATCACCTGGTTTCATCGGATCAGAGCAAACTGAACAGGATACTTGCCAACGTGGAGAGTATTTCCATGAACCTGAAAAACAACAATGAAAAAATTGCCCGCATCCTGAAAAATTTATCCCAGTTGAGCGATACCCTGGTCAGGGCGCAGGTGGCCTCCGCAGTGAACAACGCCAACAAGGCCCTTGCCGAAGCGGCAGCCGTGATTGCCAAAATCAACAAAGGGCAGGGTTCTTTGGGTTTGCTGCTGAATAACGACAGCCTGTACAAAAATTTAAACAACAGCGCTGCCGACCTGGATAAGCTGCTCATCGACCTGAAGGCCAACCCGAAGCGCTATGTCAGCATTTCCGTATTCGGTGGAGGGAAGTCGAAAACCGCCGCGCCCAAAGCGAAAAAATAACCTGCAGGAAAACCGAAACCCATGATGGCATCCCTGGTTTTTATTCTCCTTCTGATAACGGGATCCTTTCTGTTTATCCGGCGGGTGAATTTCATCTCCCGCAACATTAAACGGGGGCGCGACCTGGACAGGACGGATCGTCCTGCGGAAAGGTGGAAGACCATGGCCCGTGTGGCGTTGGGACAATCCAAAATGATCACCAGGCCGGTGCCGGCTTTTTTTCACCTGCTCATTTATGCCGGGTTTATCATCATCAATATCGAGGTGCTGGAAATCATGATTGACGGCATCTTCGGCACGCACCGCATTTTTGCTGTTGCCGGCGGCCTTTATGATTTCCTGATAGGAGCATTTGAATGGCTGGCCATTGGGGTGCTGGCTGCCTGTGTGGTTTTCCTGGCCCGTCGGAACATCCTCCGTCTGAAAAGATTCAGGATGCGGGAAATGACCAGCTGGCCCCGCACCGATGCCAATATTATCCTGGTCACGGAAATTACCCTGATGACCGCTTTCCTTTTCATGAACGGTGCAGACCATGTTTTGCAGGGCCGGGAAGTAGTCCATTATGTTCAGGCAGGTGCCTTCCCCGTGAGCGGGCTGCTGTCCGGCTGGCTATCGGGAATGAACAGCGAATCACTGGTTATGCTGGAACGCTGCTGCTGGTGGTACCACATCACGGGGATCATGGCTTTCCTGGTGTATGTGCCGTATTCCAAACACTTTCATATCTTCCTGGCCTTCCCGAACACGTATTACAGCAACCTTGAGGCAAAAGGAAAAATTTCGAATATGCAAAGCGTTACCAACGAGGTGAAACTCATGCTCGATCCTTCAGCTGTTCCTCCGCCTTCGGATCCCAATGCCCCGCCCCAGCGTTTCGGGGCGAAGGATGTATACGATCTGACCTGGAAGCAGCTCATGGATGCATATTCCTGCACCGAGTGCGGACGATGCACCTCGGTTTGTCCCGCCAACCTGACCGGGAAGTTATTGTCGCCCCGCAAAATTATGATGGACACGCGTGACCGCCTGGATGAACTGGGCGCCTTTATCGATAAAAACGGCAGGGACAAGGAGGACGGAAAGAGCCTGCTCAACGATTACATACAACCCGCTGAACTGTGGGCCTGCACCAGTTGCAATGCCTGCACCGAAGCCTGTCCGGTCAATATCGATCCCCTGTCCGTCATCATCGACATGAGGCGTTACCTGGTTATGGAACAATCCGCAGCACCTGCAGGACTGAACGGCATGTTCACCAAAATCGAAAACAATGGCGCCCCCTGGCAGTTTTCTGCCACCGACCGGGCAAAATGGATAACGGAATAGGCGGGAAAGTTCACCTCCCCAAAAAAAACCGGGAAGCCGGGATACAAACCGGTTGGACAGATGGTAAACCATCATGAAGATGACAGTACTTTTTGAAAAATCAAATCTTTGCGCTCTTCATATATTTGTGGGTTGTACTTTAAACTGTAACAAGTTTCATTGCTGATGATAAAAAAAGTTTTAGTCTTTTTTAAAACCGCATCCAAATCGCGCATAATCGAAAGAAATGTTTATCTTTCAGTTAATTTATTAGCATCATTTCCGTGATTACATCAAAATTTATTCTTCCCACTTCTCCCGTCATCGACCAGGTCGGTGTGGACGAACGCGTATCGAGGCTGGGAAAAAGAAGCATAAAAAAGGAATCCAAGGTGCAGGCCCTGACCCTGGCGTTAAGCATGATGGATCTCACCACCCTTGAAGCCCGTGACACGCCCGGCAAGGTGATGCAGCTTTGCGCAAAAGCAATGAGGCCCTGCGAAGCGCTGCCCGAATTGCCTCCGGTGGCCGCTGTCTGCGTGTATCCCAACCTGGTGGGTGTGGCAAAAAAAGCCCTGGGAATCAGCGGGGTGAAGGTGGCCGCTGTATCAACGGCCTTTCCAAGCGGCATGTCTACGCGGAAAGTGAAGCTCGAAGAAACACGTTTTGCCGTAAACGAAGGAGCCGATGAAATCGATATGGTCATCTCCCGGGGAAAGTTTCTGCAGGGTGAGTATGCTTATGTTTCGGATGAAATTGCAGCCGTGAAGGAAGCCTGCGGACAGGCGCATTTAAAAGTGATACTGGAAACCGGAGAGCTTTCCACCCTCGACAATGTAAGAAAGGCCAGTGATATTGCCATGCATGCAGGAGCCGATTTTATTAAGACTTCGACCGGAAAAGTGCAGCCTGCCGCCACACTGCCGGTTACCCTGGTGATGCTGGAAGCCATCCGCGATTTTTATTATAAGGAAGGCAAACGCATCGGTATGAAACCTGCAGGAGGTATTGCCACGGCCAGACTGGCCCTGAATTACCTGGTCATGCTCAGGGAGACGCTGGGAAAGGAATGGCTCACGCCCAACCTCTTCCGCTTCGGGGCCAGTTCACTCGCCAATGATGTGCTGATGCAACTGATGAAGGAAAAAACAGGTGTATACCAGAGCGTGGATTATTTTTCAAAGGATTGAAAATATGTTTTGGACAGGTTCTTTTTAAACAAATGGTTGGTTAAACAGACTATGACAATTTCTGTTCTATCAACTTTTATGGTGGTTTTATAAGATCGAATTCCTTCCGGTGCAAGCGTCAATTTAATTGATTAATGCCGCACAATTATTTTCGCATACCCTGGATCTCCGTTACAGGTTACCCGGATCAGGTACATGCCATCATGCAAATGACCGGCAGGTATATTTATACGGGAACTCTTGTTAAGGAAAGTTGTGGATTCAGAAATCAGCTGCCCCATCATGGAAAACAGGCTGACCTTAAATATTCCGCTTGCCTCGTTGTTCAGTTGCAGGAAAAAATTTTCATCGGCCGGATTCGGAAATACAGTTAAGGAAAATTCCTGGAATGATTCAGGCATGCCCGTGGTCAGGATGGTATTCACAGTGGTGTTTGTTTTTACGCCTTCATTAAAATCAAAGAAAATATCAGCGCTGTTATGGATCTGTGTTCCGTTCGCAAGATTCGGCTGCTGTTTTATAGTGTAAACCGCAAATCCGTTACTCAAAATGGAATCCTGGGATATGGCGGGCAGGTAAATGGAATTAAAACTCATTTTTAAAATCCCTGCTGATGAAATTTCCGTTTGGTGGGGATGTGTGGAATAGCCCGGCCGAAGAGTGGTCCAGTCCAGGTCGCTGTCAAGTGTATCCAGAATAATGATATTCTGAGCATAGTAATTTCCCAGGTTCTGGAAATGAATCACGTATTCAAGTACCGAGTCAGAGGTTGAAATAAATCCCTGCGGACCTGTTCCTGACGGGGAAACTTCCTTATAATTCGGATCATACGATCCAAGGGTTACCAGGGAATGAAAATTATAATTGTTCCACCAGGTGGTGTCGCCGGAAACGGGTAATAGGCTGTCATTGTAAATAAGTAATGTATTGATGGGTACAGTCACCGGAACCTGGTGCGTCACATCCAATATATAATATTTAAGGGGAACCAGCAGGGGGGCGTTCCATTCAGCCATATGCTGCGGAACATTTAAAGCTGCCGGTGGCACGGAAGAGCTCACAAAAGGCGCCTGTGGATGATAATCATAATAACCCTGGATGGGTAACGAAACTGTACCCTGGTTGAAGTACGTTACCCGCCGAATAAAGGATTGCCCCACAACGGGAAGCTGGTAATAGTTGTAGGAATTAACCACCAGATCATTTACCAAAACCAGTGAATCGGCAATATCCTGGTTGATTACAGCGCCTGCCAGTGGAACGGTAACCGAAAACGGGTTCGTTCCGGGACATACCTGGTAACGGTAGGGTATGCTGAGTTGGGAAATGGTTGAATTACCCACTGGTACCGTAAACGAATAATGGCCTGTCGGATCGGTGTACTGAACCTCACCGGTTGAACCGCATAGCAACGGGATATTCTCCAGACCTGATTCAACCCAGTCGAACAGGCAGTTCTGGTTCATGTCAAAAAATACATTGCCCTCAATAGTGCCCGTACAGGGAGCAACACTGTTATACCCAAGATACATCCAGTTATTGATCTGGCATCCGGCGGCATCAGTGATATTCACAGAATAATATCCGGGAAGCAGGCTGGTGATGGTCTGGGTGGAGGCCCCATTGGACCAGTAGAATTGATATGGAGCTGTACCTCCGGTGGGGTTGGCTGTGATGATGCCATCATTGGTGTATAAACAGGATGCAATCTGCCAGGTAAAGGAAGATGTCATTGAAATAATATTCTGTATAGTGGCGCAATGCGTCACCGAACAACCGGCCCCATCTGTAACGGTT
>CAYWHE010000208.1:0-7189 GCA_964458125.1 uncultured Flavobacteriaceae bacterium
AAATTGTATACCTCGCTGCCATCAATACCCTTTACTCCGTTGATCATTAATTCATAGGGGCCCTTCGGCCAGGCAGAATCGATTGTTTTGGCTTACACTTGTTTTTTAGCATCCTTCAGCGTGGTGATGGAAATTTGTTTAATATTCTTTTCACGCATAACTAAAATGCCTGTATTTCATGTGATTTTTAAATCAGGTGGATTTCTTCATGAATAACGGCTGTTCAGGCTGGTGAAAATTTGAATTTCGTATAGCATTTGGTGTGCATATCCGGAAAGGGGCAACAAACAAAGATTAAACAAAAAGCCCCCCCGTTTCGGGAGGGCTCTGCATTTGGAAAACTGGATTTCTTTTATTTAATAAATTTCATGGTCCGGATTACCGGGCCCGACATGAACCTGACCAGATACATGCCGGAAGCAAGTTGTCCCGTTTCCAGGTCAAGTTTTTTCTCCCCTGTATGAAATTCCCTGGTCAATAGTTCCTGGCCTGTCATGTTGATTACGGAGACGGCACCGTTCGTTTTTACTGTTTCTGAAAAATACACGCTCAACAGATTTCCGGCGGGAACAGGTCCCAGGCTGAAACCATCCTCTGTTAAATTCGGATGCGGGGTCCCTGTCACATCAGGAAAGGGAATCACGGTTCCATCGGTTAGTGCAGCATACAGACCGAAAGAAGGACCGTTCTGGTTGGCAGCCGGATCGCGGAACCCGGAAGTGAAAACGACCATTCCTTTTCCTGTCCAGGGGGTCAGGTCAGCGGCATAAGTGGCGAAGCTGTTGGCGTTGCTGCTGTCCGTAACGTCATAATTATACGCAGCAGGTAAGGCTGTTACAAAGGGTGCGATTTCCCCAAAGGCTAAGTTGTCAACCAGGACAGGTCCGCCATTTTCCTTCAGGTCAATGATGCCGTCATCGGTGGAGCCGTGAATGGTCATGAAATCAACTTTGGCAGGATCCTGGGCGAGGGCTCTCCCGTTTTCGGATATGACCAGGTCAAAGCCGGTGTTTTTACCGTCAGGGTTTGCGGCAAAGTTGGCTGGATTCAGCACACCGCAGGCCATGGCAATGTAATTTTTGCCGTTTTCGAGTACCACCGGGAAGTTGCGAATGGTATCCCCGACAACAGTGCTGTTTCCAAGGGCTACGCCAACATCGAGTGGAATGCCTGCAGGCACTGCGATATAATTGGTGGCATTGCGGAATTTAAAATTATCCAGTGCATTGAACCCTAAAGCCCAGATGTCCAGCGAATCGGCTGCCGGGTCAGCACAGTTGTGAATGGCCTGGAGGTAAGCAATGCTGACGGGTGGGAATTCAAAAACCTGTCCGTTGGCCATGGCTCCGAATACGCCAAAACCAGGTCCGTTCTGGTTGGACGCTGGATCAATAAAGCCTGAAGTGAATACGGCAATGGCGCTGTCCACCAGCCCTGTAAAGTCAGCCCCGACAGTGGTGTCAATCGCAGTTTGGGCTGAGTCCAGGATATCAAAGGTGTATGTCTGGGAAGGAAATGAGGAGTATCCTGAACTGTTCCCGTAAACCAGGTTATCGGCCATCAGGGCCACATTACGGTTCAGGAAGTCGGTGGAGGCGGCATCAGTAACCCCGTTGGCACAGTATAATTCCGTATTGCCGGGGGTGGAAGAAACCAGTTTCACACCGGCAGTGATGATTACATTGAAAGCAGTGGAAATACCGGAAGGATTCGGGGCGAAGTTACCGGTGTTCTGAACCCCTGTAGCCATCACACAGTAGGATTGTCCGATTCCGAAAACAAATTCAAAATTCTTGATGGTATCGTTCACGCTGCTGCTGTTGGCCGGAGCCACGCCAACATTGATGGTGATGGCAGGCGGAACATCGATAAACGGGGTGGCGGTACGAAATACAAAATTATCCAGGGCCAGCAGGCCATTGGTATAAACATCAATCGTATCCAATGCCGGATCTGCCGCATTGTGGATGACCTGGATTTTAGCAGACTGCGAAAGTCCGGTCAGCCCCTGTAAAAGCAATAAACCGGAAAGTAAGAAGGGTAGTAAACTTTTTTTCATTTGAATTGGTTTTAGGTAGTGAAATCATTCGGAAAATCGTAAATTTATAGTATGAACCGGAATCCTTTTATTGGCCGGAAAAGCCTGAAAGGACCGGGTAAAGCCTCAGTTGAAGGTACTGAAGATGCTGGATTTACAGTAATTACGTGAATTCAATGTCTGGAAGGGTGAATACTCCTGAGGGCAAAGTTAAGGAAATAAATAGTTCGGATTGAAATTTCTATCTTTGCATGAAAAGGTTTGGTACGGGTGGAAAAATGCAAGTTTTATAATTGTTTTCTCCAAACCACGTTTAGCCTTTTACGTTACAAACCGGAATTAGTGCCAGATTTCAAAAAGTGAAAGTCACGGGAAGTATAAAAATTTCATTCATCCTGCTAACAGGAAGTGTTGCCTGTGCACAAGAGGTAAACTGGCAGGATCAGCTGACTGAAAAGGTGGTGGTTTACCCGGACCAGACAATCCGGTCCAGGTTCGTGGATAATTCGGCTCTCCATACAGGTCATTGGGATACCCTTCCCCAGCCCCAGTTCTGGATGGATGTGATTTCCTTGTCACCCGATAGTTGCATCCTTAATATTGCCTCCTGCCGCAGGCCTATTGAAACCATCTGTGTGGATCAGTGGCATTGCCAGACGGAAGCCGAAAAAACAGCCTATAAAGAATATGTTTCTTCACAGCATCAGCTCGACCCCGGTACAACCCTGTTTGTAACCACGGGTAAAAAGGAGTTTTACGAGCATAAAAAGATGGTGCCCATGATGAATAAGGCGCTTCGGGTGTTTGTGGAAAACAATACCGATCCCTGGTATGCCCAGACGATCCTGTTGATTGAAAGCCCGGGCAAATCTACTCAAAAATCATCCGTTGGCGCTTACGGTCCTTTTCAGCTGATGAAAAGTGTGGCCAGGCATTTCGGACTGGTGGTCAGTAAAACCCGGGATGACCGTTCCGATCTTGAAAAATCAGCAAAGGCCGCTGCCGCCTTGCTTCGAACAATCTGCATCCCAAAAGTTAAAAATTTGCTCGACAGCCGGGGTATAGCTTATAAAGAAAGTGACCTGTGGTTCCGTCTTTTGGTATTGCATGCCTATCATGCCGGCGCCGGAAATGTGGCTGGCGTCATTAATAAAATTAATCCCAGTGAAGGTGGCCTTCCCTTGATTACCACCATGTGGCAGACGGAGTGGGGTGGATTTAAAAATGAATCCCAGAATTATTCCCAGATTGCACTGGCTTCCCTCCTGTTGTTTGATAAAATGATCAACCAGGATGGTGATACTGTATTTATGGTTCAGGGTGACGTGGCATATAAACGATATAAGGGTTCAAATTGCCAGTACCACGATGCCGTTGCCGCACTTAATAAGTGCATTAAAATCTATGAAAACGACCTGGTTGACGGTTCTGTTTCGGTCGAATATTTTATGAAAAAGGTTGGGTTGATTCAGCATGACCTGGCTGTATTGGGAAAAATGTCAGCCCGGCAGCCAGGAAATTATGTGAAAGCCAATCCCTATCCGTTTAATGATGAACAATTGAACAGCATTGGCAATCAACTTCTGAGGAAACGGAAACTGGACGATGCCATCAAGGTATTTAAACTGACGGTGGAGAATTACCCCAACTCGGCCGGCGCATATGACAGCCTGGGCCGTGCATACAAAATGCTGGGCAATCGTGAAATGGCACTCAAATACACAAATACATACAACAGGCTTTTAAAGGGTGAAGAGTTGAAACCCTGATTTTCCAGCTGATATCAAATTTAAAAAGTCCCGGAGTGGTTTGCCGGGACTTTTTCCTTGATGTGTTCTTCTAATTTTTAATAAGGGGAAAATGATAAAATGTTCCTTTGATCATAACCTGTAAAGTGTAATACCCGGCGCTGAGCCTGGATGTATTGGGTATCAGGAAATCATTATCGTCTCTTATAGTATTGGAAATGACCACCCTTCCGGTGATGTCCAGCATCCTGATTTTAGCGTCTTCAAATCCTGCAGGAAGTTGAATGTGCAGCTGGCCGGCCATCGGGTTGGGAAATATCCTGATGTTTAAACTTGTTTCGTCTGTAACACCTGTATTCAGCACACTCCAATCAGAAGATGTATTACTGCATCCATTGGCATCGGATATCCGGACACTGTACAACCCGTTTTGCGAAACAACATAATAGTTGCCGGTAGCGCCAGGAATTGGTATTCCGTTCAGCAGCCATTGATAACCGGCGGCAGTGGTGGAATACAGGGTGTCGGCACCGGCCGTAATGACAGGCTGCGCCGGATTGGGATATACGGTTATGGTTATGCCGGTTGAAGTGACACCTCCGCAATCGTTCCCGGCCTGCAGCGAATAAACCCCTGAAACACCTGCCAGGTAAAAGGAATCGGTGGCCGCAGGAATTGCTGAACCGTTTATGTACCATTGGTAGTTCAGGACATCAGTTGTCATACCGGTCAGCACAACAGAACTTCCGTCACAAAAACTGGTCGTTCCGCCGGCCTGAATAACAACTGTTGGAAGAATTCCGGCATTTACCGTAATGACAGCCGAGGTGACCGTTCCGCAGGAATTAACCGCTATTAATGTATATAGTCCGCTTAGTGTAACCAATAGACTGTCATTTGTTTCTCCTGGAAGATCGGCACCGTTAAGTTGCCACTGCAGGCTGACGGCATCGGTGACGTTGGCTTGCAGGGTCAATACCGATCCCGGGCAGAGCAACTGAACCGGATTGCTGATCACAGTGATTCCGGGCGAGGGATTGGCCGTTACGGTAAGGCTGTTGCTGACCTGCACACCGCAACTATTGCTGACTTCTACCATATATGTTCCTGACTGTACGGCCGTAAGGGCAGCCTGGACGGCTCCGGGGACGGGGTTCCCGTTCAAAAGCCATTGAAAGGAATATCCGGCGCTGCTGTCCGCCAGCAGGTCAACCTGGCCGGGCTGACAGAAGGCAAGGGTGCCCAGTGCCTGGGCCGCAGCCGTTACCGGGAATTCAATGCTGATATCTGTACCGTTGTCGCTTCCTTCCCTGACCGGGTCGGTGCTGACCACGCGGATGCGGTAGTGGCTGCCGGGAAGCAGGGCTGCCGGGATAGTAGCCGTGATGGAACCTGAAACGTTGGAAGTAACCGTTCCGATGACGATGGGGTTGGCAAAGCTGCCGTTCGCATCGGAAAGCTGGGCCCTGAATTTATTCCCTGGGTTCAGGAAGCCGGGTCCGTTAAAACTGCCGTATTTCGTGTAGGGTACCGTTATGGTTGAACCTGCGCAGGCCTGTATGGGAACAGATCCGGTTTCGATACGAAGAAAATCATCCCGGAACAGGATTTCCGTAATTAATTCAAGTCCCAGTATGGTCTGGGTGCTGATCTGCAGAACAGGCGAGGTTTCACCGTTAGCAAGCCATTTATATTCCGTCAGCAGGGGCCGGTCGAGACTGAAATTCAGGTTGAGTGAATCAATGGATACCGTGTCCCGCTGAACACGGACGGTTTTTACGCGCAGCACATCCGGGTAATTGCCATGCGGGGTGATCAGCGATCCCCATCCGTCCACTTCATTGGACCGCATTTGGTTATATCCGATATAGCCTATGCCGTTTAATCCAAAACCCCAATCCGATATGGACGTATCCGTATCTCCGAATTGTAGCGGAAGAAGGTAAATCACATCATCGTTTTGGAAGGCTATGGGTGCGGGGAAATTTAAAACATCGGCTCCGATACCGACCTGTTTATACTGGCTGCCGTTCAGGTAATAAAATCCATATGGATTGGTAAGTGGTATCAGCGGGTTTACAGCAAGTCCGGCGCCTTTGAAGGCTACCGATGCCCGGTTTGGATTGAATGGAATGTTCAGGTAATAAAGAGAATAAACCAGGCCGGCAGCCGACAAGGCCATGGCTGAATCAAGCCGCTGGGTATTGGTGCGGAGATTCGAAAAATCCCAGTTGTGGTTCGGACCGGTGGCGGAATAGTTCAGGAACGGATTGAGTTGGGCAACCGTTAACCTCGAACTGTCACCCGGATGAGGCATGTCGTTTTGGGTGATGGTGATCTGGGCAAGTCCTGCATGATCAAGCAGGCATAGTAAAACAATCAGGTAGCAATTTTTCATGGGTGGTATCGTGTTCCATCCAAAAATAGTTTCCGGGTTTTACCTTCCATGATTTTTTTTGGCAAAAGGTTCTTTTATGGAAATTGGGAATATCAGATTTCATTTGCAGGATCCGGTGGTGAAAATAATTGTAATTATCTTTAAATCAATTAGATAATATGAGTAACGAATTGCATTTTTTTTGTAATTTTACACTTGGGTAAAAAGACTAAAACCTTATTTCATTCCGGCTATTCTTCGTAACCATTTCAGCCGGAAACCGTATCTAAGGAGAACCTTTATCATACCCGAAAATAATTTACTTTTTTGATGAATACCAGGAAGGCCGTTAATTCGGCATACCATGCCAAGAACCAGGACGCCATTCACCGGTTTTTTGAGAGACAGTGCCTGATTACTCCGGATGCCATCGCGGTTACCTGCAAAGGGGAAGAACTGACCTATGCAGAACTGAATAACAGAGCCAACAGGTTATCCGCACTGATTGCAGAAACCGATAATCCAGGGAGGCTGACAGGTATTTGCCTGGAGCGTTCCATTGAACTGGTGGTGGCTGTTTTGGCCATACTGAAAACCGGGCATGCCTATGTGCCGTTTGACCCGGAATACCCGCAGGAAAGGTTGGCCTATATGATGGAGATCTCAAAACTGCCCCTGCTGATCACCAGCAGCCATCTGAAGGACAGGCTTCCTTCAGGTCATTGCCGGATGCTGGTATTGGATGAACTGAAAGAAAGCACCGGCAACAGGCAACAGCAAAACCCCGAAGTTGATATCCGGTCAGGGGACCTGGCTTATGTCCTGTTTACCTCGGGATCAACAGGTCTTCCAAAGGGCGTAGCCATGACGCACGGCCCCCTCTTTAACCTGATAAATTGGCAGCAAGCCGAAACAAACCTTGGCACTGCGGCAAAAACGCTTCAGTTTGCACCGATCAGTTTTGATTTTTAATTCCAGGAAATGTTCACTACCTGGGCGACAGGCGGAAAACTGTTTCTCATCGAC
>CAYWHE010000209.1:0-2258 GCA_964458125.1 uncultured Flavobacteriaceae bacterium
TATCCGCATAAACTCTATTATCAGAACCCCCTAAACCCAAACAGCATTTATACGATTTCCAGGAGGTTGTATACTTCCTACAACGGGGGCACAAACTGGAACATGTCCACGGCATTAACAACGGTTGCCATGCCCTGTATGGCCCAGGGTACCAGTGATACGTCCAGGATTTATGTTATTGATCAGAACTGGGTACGTGGTACCTCCGACTATGGTTCATCCTGGAACGGATCCTGGTACAGGGTGGGTCCGGATAAAACGGATATCTGTGTGAACCCGGCCAATGCAAATGAATCCTACGTGGCCTTTTCGGGATACATGGCCAATGAAAAAGTGTATAAGCTGACCTGGACGGGAGGCATGACAAGCATCACGGGTTTGAACATCTCCTCCGGTTTGCCCAACGTGCCCGTGTATAAGCTGCTTTATCAGAATACGGCCACACCCGGTTTGTATGCGGGTACTGAAATCGGTGTTTTTTTCCGGAGCGAAGCCACGGGGGTATGGGAATATTTCGGGGGTGGCATGCCGGCCTGCAGGGTGACGGATATGGAAATCAATTATGCGAACAATGTGATTACGGCGGGTACCTATGGCAGGGGATTATGGCAATCCAATTTGTACAGCGGATGTCCCGTAAGTTTTGATCATGGCAATTATTACGTCTTTGGATTGCCATACGCCTATCCGGCAATTGCCGGGCAGGAGTATTTTGAGGCTTCCAATGATATTCATTCATCGGTCAGTATCAGTGGAGGATATGGCGTTGATGTAACCTATAATGCCGGGAACTTTGTATTGCTGACGGATTCCTTCGAGGTGAGAGAAGGAAGCACTTTTTCGGCCCGGACGGGAGGATGCACCAACCCCCAGCCTATGGAGAAACTGGCGGGTGACTTTGCAGGGGACATGCCGGGGATCAAACAAACGGGTTCGGGAAAAGGACCGGTGCAAACGTCCGTTACGCTTTCTCCAAATCCTTCCGCAGAGGCCACCAGCCTGGTATTGAGAACCGGCAAAGAAGGGAACTATTCCGTTGTGTTATGTGATTTTTCCGGTCGCATGATCCGGAAAGTGATGGACAGGGTCAGTCTGCCTTCGGGTTTTCATCAGGTAGTCATAAACACCGCTGACCTGGAAAACGGAGCGTATGTTGTGCGTGTATTCAGTCCGGCAGAAGGTTATAATGAAAAACTGATTGTGAGTCATTAATTGGCTGGATTCCCGGCCTGGTTTTAATGGAAAAAAAGGTGTTTTTTAAAAAATCCGTCACATTTCTATGTAAAAGTAAATTTAATTAACCCTGCAGGAGCCCTTTTCTGATGATCATTTTACTTTTTACTATTTTGGTAAAACCTCTTTTTAAAATGGCGAAAAGTATCGATGGCAGGCATTCCCAATTTATGTAAAACACCGGCAGCCCTGAATTTTAATTAAAAGGTCAATATGTGGGTCTGAATTCTTCTTTTTTTTCCGAAGTAACTTTAAAGGAAATTATTTATATTTGCCTTCCCCCCCTTCCATTAGTCAGAATTCCCGGAGTTGTTTATGTTTTTGTGTGTTATTGCATTTAAAAACCTTCAAAACAATGAAAAATTCCTTGCTCTTTTTTGTCCTTGCTTTCAGTGCCGGAAATGTGTCAGGTCAATGCCCCAATCCCACAGTTCCCAAGCTGAATGTAGCCCCAAACCCCATATGCGACAATGACAGCACGTGGGTTACCCTGACCGGAAACCTGAACGGAGCCGCCTATTGGCAATGGTACACCCAAAGTTGCGGGGGGACACCGGTGGGCACCGGAACCGGTATCCATGTGAGTCCGCTGACGACCACTACCTATTATGCCAGGGGAGAGGGAGGCTGCATCACCAGTCCAGGACTTTGCGGACAGGCAACGGTTTTTGTGAATAAATCACCATCCGTGTCCATCAGCGGGGATACTGTTTTTTGCCAGGGCGATTCCTCGGTGCTTACCGCCATCGGGGCAGGAGGTAACAAGTTAATATGGTCTACCGGCGCCACCACCACTTCAATTACAGTCACCAGTTCCGGCATTTATACCGTTACGGTTTACAACAGTTGCGGATCCAGTACGGCCAGCGTGCAGGTCACCGTTGAAGCCACCCCTGTTGCAGTCATTTCAGGCAATACCAGTTTCTGCCAGGGCGATTCGGTGACGCTCACGGCATCGGGCGGAACATCTTACCAATGGAGCAATGGATCAACCACGGCAGCCATAACGGTTACAGTTGGAGGAA
>CAYWHE010000209.1:2358-7147 GCA_964458125.1 uncultured Flavobacteriaceae bacterium
GATTGTGGTAACCGCCGGAGGAACATACACGGTAAGCGGCACGAATGCCTGCGGAGATTCGGCAGCCACTATGACAACCACTACCGATTCAGTTTTAACGATAGGCATTTCCGGTGATTCCTCTTTATGCCAGGGTGAAACCATATATCTGGTTGCTATAGGAACAGGTCCATTTCTCTGGTCTACGGGATCATCGGCTGATTCCATTGCAGTTTCAGGGCCCGGGATGTATTCCGTCAGTGTAAGTAATTCCTGCGGTACATTCACGGCTTCACAGGCGGTAAACCTGGATTCCTTGCCCATACCGGTGATTACCACAAGCGGTCCGGCCACGTTCTGTTACGGGGATTCACTCATCCTGACGGCCAGCGGGGGACAGGTTCTCAACTGGTCCACGCTGGATACCACAACTTCCATCACGGTGTATACAGCCGGAACCTACACGGTGACCGTATCCAACAGCTGCGGTACGGCTTCGGCCTCTCAATCTGTTTCGGTTGATACGGCGGTGTTTGTATCCCTTTCCGGAGATTCCGTTGTATGCCAGGGAGACAGCGTCACGCTCACGGCTTTCGGAAATGGGGATTACCTCTGGTCTACCGGTTCACTTGTCAATACCATTACCGTTGCTGCTCCAGGAACGTATACAGTTACCGTTACCAATTCATGCGGTTCCGCGCAAACTTCAATAACGGTCACCCAGGATTCACTTCCTGTTGCATTCATAACGGCAGGTGGTCCGACAACTTTTTGCACCGGTGATTCCGTGCAGTTAACGGCCGGGGGCAGCGGGGGCTACCTGTGGTCCACAGGCGATACCAGCGCATCCATTTTCGTCAGTATGGCTGGAACCTACACGGTTACGGTCAGCAACAGTTGCGGCACAGCCGCGTCTTCGGAGGTAATCACCACGGAAAACCCGCCCGTTGCCGGTATCAGCGGAGGAAACAGTTTCTGTCAGGGGGATTCGGTCATTTTAAACGCTTCGGGCGGCGGCGCCTACCATTGGTCCGATGGATCCACGGGAAATTCCCTGGTGATCCTTACCCCCGGTTCCTATACGGTAACCGTCACCAATTCCTGCGGTTCCTCATCGGCCTCGCAAACGGTAACCATGGATTCACTGCCGGTGGCCCAGATCCAGCTGAGCGGCCCGGCCATCTTCTGTGACGGGGATTCGGTGATCCTGACCGCTGCCGGCGGTACTGGTTTCCAGTGGTCGACGGGAGCCACCTCATCATCCATTACCGTTACTGTGCAGGGAACATATACGGTAACCGTTACCAACACCTGCGGAAGTTCAACGGATGTGCAATCGGTTTCCGTTTTAAATCACATCGTCATCACAGCCGGCGGACCCACGGCGCTGTGCAAGGGTGATTCCGTCATCCTGACGGCCAGCGGCGGGGCTCCTTACTTCTGGGTCACGGAAGAAACCACTCCTTCCATCACAGTCGATACGGCCGGTGTGTATTGGGTGCTGGGTACGAATGGTTGTCCGCCCTCCATGGATTCCATCACCGTCACCGTGGATTCCATTCCGGTGGTGGTGGCCTTCGGTGATACGATTTTATGCCCGGGTGATTCCGTTTTGCTGAGCGCAACGGGTGGCCTGAATTATTTCTGGTCAACCGGTGACAGTCTGCCGCAGATTTATGTGCATGTCAGCGGTACCTATATTTCCTATTCCACCAATGCATGCGGAACGGGTTCCGATACCATCAGCGTCAGTCCGAGCGGTTTGCTGGTGCAGTTCAGCGCTGACGATTCGGCTGGTCTGGCACCATTCCTCGTTCATTTCCTCAACCAAAGCAGTTCGGCATTTCAGCCGGTGACCTACTCCTGGGATTTCGGTGATCAGTCCACCTCAACCGATATCAACCCCCAGCATACCTTCACGGATACGGGAACCTACGTAGTGGTATTAACCGGAACCGATCAGATGGGTTGCCGGGATACCTTCAGCCTGTTGATCCAGGTGGAAGGAGATGATTGTTTTATCCTTCCGGATATTTTCACGCCCAATGGGGATAACCTCAATGAATATTTCAATGCCATGGGTGTTTGTATCCGGGAAGTGGAAGGACAGATATTCAACCGGTGGGGAGTGGAGCTTTCCGAATGGAAAGGAACTGAAAAGGGTTGGGATGGAACCACCAGGGGGGGCTTCAAGGTGCCGCCAGGGTCGTATTTCTATATCATGGACATTCAACTGGTGAATGGTGACCGGTTCCGGCGAAAGGGGATTGTTACACTGATACGGTAGCCTCGCGTTGTTCCAGGGTCCCTTCGTGGAACTGAAATTCAATTGGTAACAGGGGTATATCCTGCTTCCTTTGAAATATTCATTCCAATTCTTTATTGTTTCCATGCGAAGATGATTCCTGGCTGATGGAAACCCCAAAGTGATAAAGGTCATTGTCCGGATAAATCGTTTTGACTTTTTTTGGATCCGGGATACTTTTGTTTGGAGTGGTGTCCGGTTTATTCAACAGCATGAAATCATTAAAACGTATTAGCTGCTTTCAATTCAGTCGGTGCACCATGCTGATGGGTATATTTTTATTTTTCAGCAGTTGTTTCACCGTCAGGAATACCGGTCGCTTTTCCTATGAAAAACTAATCCCGGATATTTACAAACAATTCCTGCAGGACAGCAGCGGGTATTACCTGATTGACGTCAGAACAGCCGGTGAATACCGGAAATCCCATATTCCCGGAGCCGTTAACTACAGCTATCTCAAGTTTCATTTTGGAAGGGATGTTGATTCGCTCAGCCGGAATTCTCTCGTTTTTGTATATTGCCAGACCTGTCATCGAAGCCCGCTGGCTTCCAGGATCATGAAGCGTAAGGGATTCAGGAAGGTGTATGATATGAAAGGGGGATATCAGAAATGGAAATAAATAGTTGACCTTTGATAAGTCAATGGTACAATAGTTAGATTGGTCACCGGCAGAGTACGAAGGAAGTTTTTCCTTTCGTCGGCTGGTGCGCAAACAAATTTAAAAAAAATGCAAATCACTATCCTGGCATTACTGGCAGCAATAATTTTCCCGATAGCTGAGCAGGCCGGTGGGAATGGAAAGGAAAACCACGATTTTCAACAGCAAGGCGGTATAAACCAACTGGAATGGCTGCTGGGCTCCTGGGAAAATATATCGCCTGGGGGAAATTACACGGAATCCTGGAAACGGTTATGCGATACGGTATATAACGGGGGAAGCTGGTTTGTCAGGGGAAATGATACCCTCTCATCGGAGCAGGTGACCCTGGAACAACGGGCCGGGGAACTTTTTTACATTCCCGTAGTAAAGGATCAGAACCAGGGAAATCCGGTGATGTTCAGGCTTTCCGGGGTGGCCAGTAAATCTTTCAGGTTCGAAAATTCGAATCATGATTTTCCTCAGGTGATTTCCTATACCCAAATCAACAGTGATTCACTCGTGGCTGAAATATCCGGTTCGGAGAATGGAAAGAACAGATCGGAGTTGTTTCCGATGCGGAGGAAGCGTTAAAGTTTAACGGTTACCTGTACAGGCAGGGTTTGTTGGGGACACACTCAAACTGCTTTATCCTTAATAATCCTTTCATGAAGTTTCTCCACGATGCGAAATGTGGCCGGGCAATAACTAAGGTTCTGAATATTGACCGTTGCGGCATTTAAAAATCCTTTTTTGTGCGTGTGTGGAAATCCCCTGCAGTCAAGGGGCCTGATGTCGTAAATGGTGCAGAGGTTATCCTTCCCGAGAAAATGACAGGGCAATTTCACATGCATCCAGTCCCCCGTTGAATCCTTGTACAAATACTTTTCCTTGTATTGCGCCGGAGACATTTTCACATGTTTCGCAATGCGTTTGATATCGCCCGGTGTGTAAGTCGGAGTCATCGTTTTGCAGCAGTTGGCGCAGGTTCGGCAGTCGATTTCCTGAAAGGCTTCATTGTTCATTTGGATGGCCATGGCGTCAATGCCACGTATTTTTCTCCGGTGCAGCCCGCGTAAAAAAGTAGTGAATAGTTTACGTTTCCTTCCCGACTTGCGGCGGAAGGCTTTCATGTCCATTTTTTTCTTCATCATATCAGGGTTGCAAAAGTAAAAATACCGTTGGACGCTTGTGCAGGTCCACAGGTATTTTTTTCCACAGGGAAACAGGTTTGGTTTGGATAAATTCGGTGGGCAGGGTCAGGTCGCAGGCGATGCATAAAAGGGTATGTCCCTGGCAGGTTTGCAGGATGTCGTGGAATAACGCATTGTTGCGGTAGGGCGTTTCAATGAATAGCTGGGTTTGTTTTTTCAGTTTCGATTCCCGTTCAAGTTCTTTCAGTTTGGCTGTTTTTTCACTCTTCCTTACGGGCAGGTAACCGTGAAAGCAAAACTGCTGCCCGTTCAGGCCCGAACCGGCAAGGGCCAGCAGGAGGGAGGAGGGGCCCGTCAGGGGTCTCACGCTGATCTGTTGTTCATGGGCGAAGCGGACCAGTTCGGCGCCGGGATCAGCTACGGCAGGACTGCCGGCATCGCTGATCAGTCCGGTATCATGGCCTTCGAGCAGAAAGCGGGCCATAACTTTTACAGAAGGAATGGCTTCGTGTTTTTGCAGTTCAATAAACTGCAGGTCGGACTGGGGTGTTAGGATACCGGCGATCTTCAGGAAACGCCTGGCCGATTTTTCATTTTCCACCACGAAATGGTTCAGGTGAATGATTTTTTCCCTTACGGCTGGCGGGATGACGAGCCCGGCATCATCTCCTCCAAGCGTGTTGGGAATGAGGTACAGGGTGCCGAATGGTGGA
>CAYWHE010000210.1:0-7078 GCA_964458125.1 uncultured Flavobacteriaceae bacterium
TGAACCGGAAACTGCATGAAAACGCCGCGTTTTTGGAAAACGGCCAGGACATGCAAAAAATCATCCTTTCCCGGTATATAATGGCCGCTTTTGTTGGACAGGTAAACAAGCCGTCCGTCTTTGATTTCCAGTTCACCGCCGCATGCCACCGGCTTTCCGGCCAGCAGGGAGGAGTGATGGTATTGTCCGACTTTATGACTGCCGATGTGCAAATGCCCTTGTCCGCTCAGCACATAAATAGCTTTTCCGGGACCTGAAAAATGCGTGACCATTTTTCCAGTATCCACTTTGGATCCGCGGGATCCTTTTGGAGACAGGGCATAATAAAAGGTTCCCCCGAGTATATTCACCCTTGACCCCCCTTCCCTTACGATATCGGTATCGTAGGCCACCCTTCTGCCCTGCAATTTAAAATGGTCGATATCGTAATCACCTCTGAAATGGGCGCCCTGCCGCGACAACCATTTTCTGACAAAAATGACGCGGTCGTTGAGTTCCTTTTGTTTGGCGGCCAGCTTGGCCGGTGTATTCTCCTCAAAGAATTTAGCGCGGTCCTTCACACTCACTCCTCCGCCTGCATCCTGCGTTTGCAGACCTTTTGACTGCATGGCCTTGGCTGCTAAAACCGCCTTTTTCAGCAGTGCGGTAGCCAATTCGGTCAGGCGGTCATCAGCAAAATTACTGGCAACCGTATTTTCCGTTTTATAATGTGCATTCACCCGGAGTTTGTTCTGGGGTTCCAGGTAATCCTCCAATCCGATGTAATAGGGCATGGCTTTTTTTTGGTAAATATATTAATTTTTGCATACAAAGACATTTTGTTAAAAAAAAATGATCTGGAGATCCTGGGTTGTTATGTTTGGTGCAGAAAGTGACCGGCGTCTATACAACCGCTGATAAAAATATGGAGGCCAACAACTGTCTTGAAGAAAGACACCAAACACGTATAGCTGATTACCGAATCAGCTCCATATCCCGGATCCCTTCGAATTTAGGTTCGATGATCCATTTTCCCTGTTTGTCGATCATACCCCAGTGTTCTCCCTGTTTGGCTGCGGCAAAACCATTTTTAAAATCACGGACCCCGTCAAATTTGGGTTCGATCACCCATTTACCCTTGTTGTCATAAAAACCTTTCTTATCACCCTTTTTACCGTCGGCCAGGCCTTCGGAAAAGTCACCCAATACATCCGAACAGGCAATGGAAACCTCTTCACCCTGCAGATTAACATAGGTCCATACTTCTCCCTTTTTCACGCGTGCCAGTCCGCTGAGAATATCAAAATTTTTTGCGGCATCGTATTTTGGCTGGATGGCCCAATCACCCCTGGCATTGAGAAAACCCACCTTTCCGTCAGATCCCTTCACCCAGGCCAGTCCGGCGCTGAATGGTCCAACACTTTCAAATTCTGCGGCTACGACAATTTGTCCGCCGGTCCCGATGAATCCCATCCGTTTATCGGGAGCCCTGTACATGGCCATGCCTTCCCTGAAAGATTTCACATCGGTCATGGCACCGGTTATCGGAGTTTCTTTACCCTTCGTATCAATAACAAAAAATTTCCTGCTCATTTCCACGATGGCATGGCCCTGGTTAAACTCGCTTGCATCATCATACTTCGCTTCAATGACCAGTTTTCCTGTACCGTTCATATAACCCCAGCGCTCGCCCAGGCGGACCTGTATCAGGTCATCATTGAAACCCTTGTAATCCGTGAGCAGTCCTTCCTTTATCTTAAACCCGGAAATTTCCGTTTCCGTTATTTTTCCGGAAGTATTGATAAAATAAAACTGTTTCTTCGCTTTATCATAAACTGCAGCGAGTCCGTTTGAAGAGAATTCATAACATTTTTCGAACCGGGGTTCAATGATCATTTCCCCCTTCTGATTGGCATAACCCCAGAGTTTACTTCCCATGGGCCTTACCTGGGTGATATAGGTTTGGGACCAGGAATTAAAAATGTTAAACAGGCTCATCGCCAACAGGGCAAGAATATTTTTTTTCATGGGTCTTTGATTTTTTAAATTGATACCCGGCAAGGGCAGGCAAAAATAATTCAAATTTTAATTCTCCGTTGCATCCAGCTTTAAAATTCCCATCGCACCTGAAGTTTTACATCCGTCTTTTTTGGTCCGTCAATTTCATCGAGTCCTGAACTGACGACATCGCGGTTGGCATAAACCGTCTGGGCTACGCGTGCCCAGACATCAAGCCCTTTCATAACATGCCAGTTCAGCATCAGGTAAACCCGTTGCCCCCTGTAAAAATAAGCGGGGATGGAATAGGTACCGGGGATGTCGTTTTCGTAGGTATATATCCGGGAATCGTAGGACCTGGTATCAAACAAGGCATAACGGAAATTAAAAGACAGGGGAAACCCCATGGGGTTGTATGCGACATCCTGCATGATGGCAATTCCATCATCAGATGCGCTGTTTTCAATTTTATATTTCACCCATTCCACGCGGCTTTTAAAGGAAAAGGACGCCGACACTTTGTACGTGGCATTAAACCGCCAGTTGGTCTGCCGCGTATCCACGAGGTAATCGATGGCCGTCGCATCACCGTAAACATTCTGCTGCTTTTTCGTTTCCTTTAACCGTACGTACAGTTCCGCTTTTTTGGAAGGGGTATACGTAACCTGTGCCAGGTATTCATACCCATGTGAAGGAGCATCTACCTGGTAACGGAGCCAGGGGAAGGTAAAAAAATCAACATACGCATTCAGCGAAACCACACGTATAGGTTTAAGCGTTATACCGGAATAAATTCCCCGCTCATTAGCCACATCACTTTCCCGCAAGGGATTCGACACAAATGTGTAGTAATTCCGTGCGTAATTCCTGTGAAGCAGCGTCAGCGAAACACGCGGATCCAGGCTGATGAGGGCACCGTTCAGGTATGCCAGGGCGCCGTTTTTATTCCGCGCGATTTCTCCGAAAAAATTGAAATTCCGGAACACGTAACTGTAATCAAAGGCTGCATTCTGAAAATCGGTTCCGCTGAAGTCAAACCGGTTGTATAGCTGCGGTGTCCGTTCGAGATCCACAGCAAGGTGACTCTGCACGGCCGTAACGCCCAGGTTCAGATTCCGCAAATCGAAGGACAGGTGCCCCCCGATCATGGTTTCCTTCAGGGAATGCTTGTCGGCCAGTTCAGCGGGGGTGCGGTGATAACCGGACAGGCTGACGGAAGAAACCAGTATGGTCTCGCCATATTCATTGGTATCGGCAATATTGGCATCCAGTTTTACTGAAGAATAAAAAATATCGAGTTTAAACTGCCTGATGCCGATTGAAACTGCTGCTCCCCTGCGGTAACTTCCTTCGTTGACTGAACTATAAGGCATGATGCCCGATGCATTGCGTTTGACGGAACTGACGTCGGAGCCCTTTCCGAAAGCCAGTCCCGTCCATAAAGTGAGGCCCTGGCCGTAGGATAAATAATAATCCCCCAATGCCAGTGCTTTTACCGGACCGAGATTGCGTATAAAAAGGTGTGCGGAATAAAAATCAAAACCGTTTTTCTGGCTGCCTTTGAAAAACTCTTCCCCTGCATCCTTCTCACCTGTTATGCCCCAGCTCAGGTAACGGCCGTAGGTAAACCGGTATCGTGCGTAAATTTTCTGAGGGCTTCCCAAATATCTCCCGTTTGGGTTTTGTATGCTCATGGAATCCTCTTCCATAAACCCTTTTTTCTTTTCCAGGGTCTGCTCCATGCGAAGCGTCACCTGGTGTTTGCCGTTTTTCACCATCTTCCACATGGAGGACAGGGAGGGAAGCGGCTGCTCATCAATTTTCACATAGGGTAACAGTTCGCGAATGAGGGCAGGAGTAAAGCCATCAATGGTTTGCAGTTCTTCGAGGGTGAGCAGGTCACCGTTTTCCTCCAGGTGTTTCAGAAGGGCGGTAATCCGGATATCATCGAGGATGCCCAGCTGCTGCAATTCCTCTTTATCCGTACGGTTCAGGTTAACGGGATGATCCCGGTAAAACTGCAGGTTCTCCATTAACTCGGAATAATCCGTGGATTCATCCCCGCCTTCGGCCAGTTTCTCCAGCTTATCTTCTTCCTTAACCGGTGGTGGTTCCTGTGAAAATGAGCGTCCGGGCATCATGGTCATGGCCATCAGCAAAAGGGATGTGATGATAAAATGAATTACCTGCTGACGCATGCTGTCCGGAGCCTGCCAAACTTTCATGGTTGCCCTATTTAAAATTATACGACAATGCCAGTTGTGGACTGAAACCCAGCACCTGGTGGTAGGTGGAGGCCAGGTCGATGCGAAGCCGGTCGAGAAGTAAACCGAAACCGAAAGCGTACAGGCCGGGGTTTGATGAAATACCCGTACGCAGGTATAACTGTTTCACGATATGGTATTCAATACCCGCCCGGATTATGTTTTTTTCATTCAGGCCTTTCTCGGCTTCCGCGCTCAGGATGACCTTATCGGAAATCGTATATCCCAGGCCCAGTTTAAGCGTGGAGGGAATTCGTTCATCGTCATAGCCGGCCAGTTTGGCACGGGTGGGATTAAAGACATGAGCGGCAATCACCAGGTCCCTGATCAGCATAGCCTGGATTCCGGCTTCCACGGTAAAGGCATGTCGGTCGCCATAACTTTCAGCCAGGTGTATATTCAGGTAATCGATTTGTATGCCCGCCGATACCTTATCACCGAAGGCCCTGGAATAAGCAAGGCCCGCCTTTTTTTCATTATACAGGTTAAACCCATAGTAGGAAACGCTCAGGGCAAACACTCCGCTCCTTTTGGTGGGAATGGCCAACGCCAGTCCGCGGACGCTGAGTTCGGGGAGCAGGAAACGGAATTCATTGGTCAGGCCCACCGAGACACCTTTCAGCCTGCCCAGTCCTGCCTGGTTATGGAAGGCGGCCCAGAGGTCATGGTAGGTGGCCGATGCTCCGCCGACGGCAGCGGAACGCGCTCCACCGGCCTGGTTGCCATCGGAAGCGGAGGCCGGGCGGAATGAAATAACAAAAACAAATACGAGGAAACAGGCTGATTTTTTAAACATGCAGGTTAGGCTGATCGGGTTATTTTTTCTTTTTCAGGTCCGCATTGGCTTTGACAACTTTATCCCGGAGGCCCGCTTTAAACTTTTCCAGTTTCTGCTGAATTTTTTTATCCGTTGATCCGATGATCTGTGCGGCCAGGATGCCTGCATTCTGTGCGGCATTGAGGGCCACCGTGGCTACCGGTACCCCGTTGGGCATCTGCAGGATGGACAATACCGAATCCCACCCGTCAATGGAATTGCCGGATTTGATGGGCACGCCGATCACCGGCAGCGTGGTCAGCGAAGCCACCATACCGGGCAGGTGGGCTGCACCGCCGGCGCCGGCAATAATCACACGCAAGCCCCTGCCCGCTGCCGCGCTGGCATACTGAAACATCTTATCCGGGGTGCGATGCGCGGACACTACCTCCACTTCACAGGATATTCCAAACTGTGTGAGAATTTCTCCGGCTGCCCGCATGATGCCGTAATCCGAATCACTGCCCATGATAATGCCGACCAATACCTTGCTCATATCAGGAAATAACTTTTAATGTTTCTTTTACTTGAACCGCAATCCTTCCGGCTTCTTCCAGGGTGGCTGCGGTAATGGTGACATGTCCCATCTTCCGGAAAGGCTTTGTCATTTTTTTTCCATAAAGATGAATATAAGTTCCGGGTAATGCAAGCACCTGTTCCAGGCCCCTATAAACGGCAGGCCCGTTGTATCCCTTTTCGCCCAGGAGGTTCACCATAACGGCAGGACGGGTGATGGAAGGGTCCCCCAGCGGCCAATTGAAAATAGCTCTCAGATGCTGTTCATACTGGGACGTAACGTTTCCTTCTATGGTCTGGTGCCCGCTGTTATGCGGCCTTGGAGCGATTTCATTGACCAGCAGGTCTCCCGACCGGGTTACAAACATTTCCACTGCAAGCAAACCCGTCATCTGCAATTCCTTCATCAGTTTCACCGCAATTTCTCCTGCACGCTGAACGATAACCGGAGAACAGGAAGCCGGCGAGTACAGGTATTCCACGAGGTTGGCTTCCGGGCTAAAGTCCATCTCCACCGGAGGATACACCACCGTATCGCCTATGCTGTTTCCGGCTATGATGATGGAAATCTCCCTTTCGAAATCAATGCAGTCTTCCACCACCAGCGGTTCATCAAAGGCCCGGTCCAGGTCAGCAACGGAATTGATTTTCATCACGCCCTTGCCGTCATATCCGGCCTTATGAGTTTTGATGATATAAGGAAAAGGCCGGTTCAGTTTTAGCAGTTCATTTCTGGAATCCACCAGGGAAAAAGGGGCCGTTGGAATACCATGATCGCGGTAAAATATTTTCTGACTGGCTTTATCCTGGACCATTTTTATTATGGCTGGCTGGGGAAAAACGGAAATGCCTTCCGCTTCCAGTTTCAATAAGGCTTCTGTGCAGACGTGCTCAATTTCAATCGTGATCAGGCTTTGTTCTTTCCCCCAGTCGTAAACGGTTTGAAAATCGTTGAAATCCCCCAGCGTAAATCCCGTGGCTATGTTCCTGCAGGGGGCCTGGGCATCGGGATCGAGAACCTGCGTTTCGATATTAAAGTCAATTGCCTTCTGGATGAGCATACGGCCAAGTTGCCCGCCGCCCAGGATGCCCAGTCTCAGGTTGGCGGGTATTCCGGATTTTAGCATAAGGTAAAAAGTAAACGCAATGATACACTTTTTCCTGTAGAATCCCGGTATGTGTCCGGGAATTTTACCCCGCTGCACCAAGGTCCCCAATATACCTGCTTCAAAGGAATCTGCCCGTTATCAGGCCGGATCATCACGATAGCCAGGGTTGAAACTTTCCTTCACGGGCCGGATGGGGTTTGACTATATAAGAAAAATAATTAGGGTTTAATTTTATTTCATTCGACTTGACTTTTACATGGACAAAGCCCGGGGTGAAAGTCGTAGTCGAATGAATCCCGGATAGCGAAGCGAATCGGGATGGGTCCGGGGCTTGTCCTGTGGTTCATACCCTTGATTTTTCCCGGAAGGAGCATTCCGGCCGGACCGTCTCTCCG
>CAYWHE010000211.1:0-7074 GCA_964458125.1 uncultured Flavobacteriaceae bacterium
GGGCAATGAAGCTCCGGAAGATCAGACAATCTCCAACCTGTTGAAGGAGAATTTTGTCCGGAAATCGTACCTGAACCTGTATGGCCGCCAACCTGTGGACTCTGAAATGACGGCTTCGTTGGCAATTCTCAATAAAAATAACTGTTCAGGGGCCAACCGGAATGAATTCCTGGATATCCTTTTTACCGGGCCGGAATACCGTCAACAACTATACAATATTGAAATCAATGATATGCTGGATGGCATTTCGCATAATGAAATAGAACAACAGGTTATTTTTTATCAGCAACAGCTCAACGACCCGGTGAATGCCCCGGATTATTTTGTTATTCTGGATGAACTTCAGAAGACAAGAGCACTGGAAGCATTGCAGGACAGCCTGCTGAATGGTCTTGCCGGTGTGTATACTGCTCACCTGGTTATTGCCGCTTCACCGGCATATGAAGATTTTACCGGTGGTGGCAGCGAGTGGATCAACAGTTTGTTTAAGCACTTCCTTTTCCGGGAACCGACCGAGACGGAAATGACCAATTGCCTGGAGTTGATTGACCACCGGTCAGGCACCCTTTTCCAGACTGAAGGAACAACACGCGATGACCTGGTTTCCATTTTTTTTAATTCCCGTGAATATTATGAAGGCCAGGTCCGAACGCTTTATCAGCGCTATCTCTACCGGGAGCCCGGACCCGAAGAATCCGTCGGTCAGGCTGCAGCTTATCAGTCAGGACATGACTATGCGGCTCTTCAACGGAATATATTACTGACCGATGAATTTCTTGGCATCAAATAACTATTTTCTGGCATCCAATAACTCATGAGGAAAAATATCATCCATACCCTGGCCGCTTTTATGCTGATGGCTGCATTCTCTTCATGCCGGAAGGAACAACCTGTTTATGAGATTAATAATGAACCTGTCAAATTAAATACAATAGATAAGAACACCCTGAAAAGACAGACTGAATTTATTTCACAGGCCCATGCCGACTTGTTTGGAAAGCCAATAGGAAGCAGTGCTCTGGAGAAAGCGCTGATCTGCTATGGTGCATTCAGCGATAAGGAAATGGTGGAGGATATGATGATTCGCGACATGATCCGTGCTGCAACTGGAAAAATCCCTGAACGTGATGCCATTGAATCGAATATCGACAGTTTTGCCACCGCCACCTATAAAAAATTTTATCATCGTTCACCAAACGTAATGGAACAATGGAACCTGCGCAATTTGATTCAGCAGGATACAACTGTAAACCCTGGTATGATTTATTATTCCATCATGACTTCAGACGAATATAAATTTTATTAACCCCTGTTCTGGTATGAAAAGAAGAGATTTTGTAAAAAAGCTTGGTTTGGCAACGGCAGGAAGCATGGTTCTCCCGTATATTCTCCCTTCGGGCCGGCTGTTTGCGGCCACCGGGTCCAGGGTGGCCAACCATGTGGTTTTTTGCCTGCTGGCGGGAGGCGTGCGGAATATCGAAGCCATTCAAAAGGCAGAAGGGAACCTGATGCCTAACCTGTTTCCCGGTACAGAACCGGTTTCCGGCGATATCCTCGGCGGCATTGAAGCATTGCCTCCACCCGTTTTAAGTACACCCCTGTTGAACCAGGCAACGCTGTTTAAGGAATTCAGGTATAGTGAAGGTCCACCCGGACACTTCCAGGGCCATACCACGGCCATAACCGGACATTATGTAAATGAATCCATCAGTTTTAACATGCCGACGGAACATCCGACGGTTTTTGAATATTACCGGAAGCATAATTCACCTTCCCAGACAGCCCTGAATGCCTGGTGGATTTCAAATGGTATAGGTGAGAATGAAAACCTCGCATTCAGCCGAAATTCAGAATACGGCCCCGGGTACGGAGCGAATTTTTTTTCGCCGAATTACATCCTGCCTTATTATAATTTTTCCCCGATTGATTTATGCAGGACCTATTCTCCTGCTCAAAAAACAAGGATAGAGAGCCTCCGGAATTTCTTCAATGATAGCTTTAATCATAAGCCCGAACCCAGGTATCCTGCCGTTCAAAATTCAGTTACTGAAAGAGAGCAGATTCAGGCATTTTTAACACAGCTGGTCAATAAACAAAAAAATGGTCAGTTGAGCGATCCATGGAATGCTGGATCAGTCATGAACGGGGATATGTACAACGTATTTTTTGCAGAAAAGGTCATGGAAGAATTCAAACCGGAATTACTGGTGGTCAATATGACCGATGTGGATGTATGTCACGATAACTTTACGGAATACTGTAACAACCTGCGAAAGGCAGATTATGCCGTAGGACACCTTTGGCAAACCATTCAAAACACACCAGGTATGGCCAATGATACGATTCTTGTTGTAGCGCCCGAACATGGCCGCAACCTGGAAAGTAATTCCATTGTAGACGGGTTCGGCAGATTCGGAATAGACCACGGAGATGAAACCGCCAAGGAAATTTTCTGCCTTATTGCCGGGCCTTCCGGAAAGGTTGCGCAAAACCAGGTGATCTCCTCCGTTACGGGACAGAGCATTGACCTGGTTCCAACCATAGCCCATATCCTTGGATTCTATAATGATATACCATCCGGTCTCCTGGATGGATCACCCTTAAACCAGGCTTTTATTTAATGAAACAAATGATAATTGGGATTAAGTACATGATGCTGGCAGCTTTCCTGGCCATGCTGATGAACAGTTGTAAAAAGGATAATGAAAATCCGTTTGATGCCCTTGAGCATCCCGTGCATGCTGTTGCGGCAGATACAACCGGCAGGAGCAGCATAACGGGGTTGCAGAAAAATATCTTTTCGGTAAAATGCGCCATTCCCAGTTGTCATGGTGGCACCTTTGAACCGGATTGCAGGACAGTGGAATCATCTTACCAGACCCTTGTTTACCAGGCTGTGAAAAAGAACACCAAAAAGGAGGATTTCGACTATCGCGTTATTCCATTTGATACGGCAAATTCCTGGTTGCATTACAGGATCACGCATCACGATTCGCTGATCATGCGGATGCCGTTATACGCGAATCCCCTGACAACCCAGGAGGTGAATGACATCAACACCTGGATCCTGAACGGTGCACCTGATGTATACGGGGTTATTGCCGAAAAGCCGAATGAAAATCCTAAGATTTACGGTTATGGCGCCTATAACGATGCTGATGTGAGGATTGACAACAACCGGGTGGATTGGTCACAGCCTTTTACGGCACCGGCCAATGAACAGATTAAGATACTGATGTACGTGGAGGATGACCGGACCGACACCAGGAAACTGGAAGGCAACCTGTTGAAATTTTCGCTCGACCAGGATGACTTTTCGAATGCGGTAACCGTTACAGCTGATTACAAAAACGGACCCACCTACTGGGGTTGGGTGTCCAAATTCAATACCGGGCTCTTTCCTTCCGGATCTCACGTGTATATGCGTTATTATGTGAAGGATCCCGATCATGCAACTTACGCGGAACGTCCCATGCAGCATAACTATTCCTATACGAAGAATTATTATTCATTTACGATAAACTGAACGGGGAATGAAAAACTGTGCTATATTATTTCTGATGCTGATCCCGGCTTTTTCCTGCAAAAAGGCTGAGTCGCCCTACAGCGAAATACCGGAGATTACATTTGAATCCGTGGTGCCGTCAACAGCTGCCTCCTTTCTTGATTCCATCACCTTTACATTCAAATACAAGGACGGGGACGGGGACCTGGGTGAGAACAATGCCAATGTGGAAAACCTGTTTTTAACCGACAACCGCATCAGCCTGGTGTATCAATACCGCATCAAACAACTGGCTCCGGAAGGAAAGGCCATACCCGTACAGGGCTCGCTTTCCGTTGTACTAAACAACACCATGCTGACGGACAGCAGCAGCGAACAAACGACTACCTTTTCCATTTATGTGGTCGACCGTGCAGGACATCAAAGCAATACCATTACCAGCTCTCCTGTCAGGATTATCAAAAACTGACTTTATTCGATCCGGTCACTGTCCGACTGAAAGCGAAAGCCCAGCCGTTTCCCGGTGCTTATAGTTGTGGATAAATTGGTGTTGATGATTTCCTGAACGGTTATTTGATTGACCGTATCGAAAGGCGGAATGTACATGTCAAAATCGAGGCTGTAAAGGATGGCTGAATCCACCATGGATTTCAGGTTTTCATCCGAAATAACTGCATTTTCAAAATCATTATACAGAAATCCCAGCTGGCGTTTCCCTTCCACAAAGAAGTGATCATCCTTATTGATAAAAATCCGTGCGATCAAATACCCGACATCGTTCGGCCGGTTATAGGTAAATGAATCGGATAAAAAATTATAAACGGAAATCATCCCGCAATGTGCATTTAGCGGGTTATCATGAATATATGAGGTTTTCCAGATATGGTGATCATGATCAAAAATAAAGACATTGCTGTGAAGCAGGAAAATCAGCGTGTCGGAAGCAATTTTAAATTCCGCTTCATACATGCCTTTATCGTTCATTTCAATCAGCAGTCTTTTGTCTTTTTTAGCAACTGTGTTTTTTAACTCATTCTGCATTTGTAAAAGCAATTGCTTGATAGATTGAAAGGCCTCCAGGCTTTTGTCCATGATATCCAGGTGCATGGTGGCCTTTTCGGATAAAACCTTTGCAATTAGCGGATTGGTTCGGAAAGGTTCTTCCATGGCTGAGGTTTAGGTTGGCAAAATTCTGATCTAATAAGCGCGGGCAAAAAGGACACGCTGGGGTGACGGGTTGCCGGTCAGTATGCAATTTCCTTGTTCTTCTTTGTTCTTCAGGGGAATACAGCGTATGGTGGCCTTGGTCAATTCCTTTATTTTAAGTTCTGTTTCTGTAGTACCATCCCAGTGTGCATAAATGAAGCCGCCCTTTTCATCCAGCAATTTTTTAAATTCATCAAACGTGTCGGCAACATGACAGGACTGGTCTCGGAAGGTTAGCGCTTTCTCATAAATATTTTCCTGGATATTGACCAGGAGGTGTTCTATTTTAATATCCAGATCCACAATTTGGTAGACAGACTTTTCCCTGGTATCCCGTCTCGCCACTTCAACTGTTTGTTGTTCCAGGTCCCGGGGGCCGATGGCAATCCTGACAGGTACACCTTTCAACTCATATTCGGCAAATTTGAAACCCGGCTTATGGGTATCCCGGTCATCGAATTTAACTGAAATGTTCTTTTTCTCAAGGGATTTTTTTATTTCCCGTGCATAAACAGCTATTTCCTTTAACTGATCATCATTTTTATAGATCGGCACAATCACGACCTGAACAGGAGCCAGTTTAGGGGGGAGTACAAGGCCGTCATCATCGGAATGGGCCATAATCAGCGCCCCGATGAGCCTGGTGGAAACACCCCAGGAAGTTGCCCAGACATACTCCTGTACGCCTTGTTTATTGGTGAATTTGACATCAAATGCATTGGCGAAATTCTGTCCGAGAAAATGGGAGGTGCCGGCCTGGAGTGCTTTTCCATCCTGCATAAGGGCTTCAATACAATAGGTATCCACAGCACCGGCAAAGCGTTCGTTGGGCGTTTTAATTCCCTTTATGACAGGCATTGCCATCCACTCTTCTGCAAAAGTGGCATATACCTCCAGCATCCGGTGGGTTTCCTCAATAGCTTCCTCCGCAGTGGCATGGGCGGTATGACCTTCCTGCCAGAGGAATTCCGCCGTCCTCAGAAACAACCTGGTTCGCATTTCCCACCTGACCACATTGGCCCATTGGTTGATCAATAAAGGCAGGTCCCGGTAGGATTGAATCCAGTTTTTATAGGTGTTCCAGATGATTGTTTCCGAGGTTGGCCGGATAATAAGTTCCTCCTCCAGCTTGGCTTCTTCGTCAACCACGATTCCCTTTCCATCCGTGGAATTCTTTAATCTGTAATGGGTGACCACAGCACATTCTTTTGCAAAACCTTCAATATGAGCAGCCTCTTTGCTTAAAAATGATTTCGGGATAAAAAGCGGAAAATAAGCATTGACATGACCGGTTTCCTTAAACATCCTGTCCAGCGCCTGCTGCATTTTTTCCCAAATGGCATACCCATATGGCTTGATGACCATACATCCCCTAACAGCAGAGTTTTCAGCCAGATCAGCCTTGATAACTAGTTGCTGGTACCATTCTGCATAATTTTCTTCCCTGCTTGTAATTTCTTTTGCCATACATTACCTTTGATGAAAATCTGTGTTTGATGAACTTTATGTGAACAAAATACAGGGGAAGCCTGTTTGGTATAGTGTTTGTCCCCCGGCACACGGCAAATTTAGAGAAACAAAATTTATATTTACAATATTCGTTTAAACCAGCCATAAATGATTGTGTCAAATAACAAATTAAAATCCATGAAACCGCTCCTGTTCGCCCTCATCCCGGTAGCTTTTTTAGCCTCGTCCTGTCATTCTTCCTACCAAAGCCGGAATTCTTCCAATGATGATGTTTATTATTCTTCAAAAAGTGACCCGGCGGCTTATAGTGATCCGGCACCCCAAAATACTCCTGTACAGGCAGAGCCTGCACAATCGAACCCGGACAACTATTCCCCGGGAAACCAGTCCAGTGAAAACAAGGGTGACGGGGAATCCAGGTTTGGATATGACAACAATAATTCCGGCGGGAGCGAATCGCAGGGTGAGAATGGTTCAACGTCCACATCTTACTCGGATAAAAATGGAAATACTTACGTAACCAATAATTACTATTACGATAATGACGATTATTATGATTACGCCTATACAGCCAGAATCAGGAGGTTTCATCATTCCTGCGGATGGGGCTATTATGATAATTACTACACCAACAGTTATTGGTACGACTATAATCCTTATTCATGGGGGGTAAGTATTTACCTCGGTTACCCCTGGTGGGGGCCCTCCTATCATTATTCCTATTATAATCCATACTACCCGTATGGCGGATACTGGGGAAATCCGTACGGCAGTCCCTATTATGCTTATAATAACGGCTATTATAACGGCTATTGGAACGGTTATTATGATGCGCTTTACGGAGGATATTATCATAATCCGTATTATTATAATTCTTTTGATAATAACACCCA
>CAYWHE010000212.1:0-7060 GCA_964458125.1 uncultured Flavobacteriaceae bacterium
TAATATCGGCCCCATTGTTTAACAGGTGGGTGGCAAAGGTATGACGCAATACATGCGGGCTTTTCTTTTCAATGGTGGTGACCAGGGACAGGTATTTTTTCACCAGGAGGTAAACCGCTTTCGGGTTCATTTTGGTGCCCTTCCGGGTTAAAAATAAATACGATTCCGGTAATTTTTCCTCTGGAAAAACCTCCTTTTTTTTTGCTATAAATTCAGTCAGCAACTGGAGAATACTCTGTCCAAGAGGAATGATTCTTTCCTTGTTTCTTTTACCCAAAACCTTTACAGACTGTTTATACAGGTCCAGGTCATGGTGTTTCAGGTTGAGTAATTCAGACAGTCGCATGCCGGTGGCATAAAACAGTTCCAGGATCAGGCGGTCACGCTGACCTTCATAATCCGGCTCAACAGCCACATGGCTGAATAACGTATCCATGTTTGCCTGTTCCACGAATACGGGAAGTTTTTTAGAATTTTTCGGAGCCGTTACTCTCAGCATGGGATTTTCTGAAATCAGCTTTTCCCGCATGAGAAACCTGAAAAAGGTGCGCAAGGTGCTAATTTTACGGTTAACGGCACGGCTGCTGTACTTGTCTTCCAGCAGGCTGACAATCCATGACCGGACAAAGGAATGAGAGATTGCCGATAACCCTGTTACCTCAAACTGTTTATGCAAATAGCCTGCAAACTGAAGGAGATCATCACGGTATGCGGTTACCGTATGAGGTGAAAAACGCTTCTCGTACTGAATATACAGAATAAAACGATGGAGGGAATGTTCCAAAAATAACCATTAAAGTAACTATACAAAGTTACTTCAAAAGCACCTGAATTGACTCCTGGAAGAAAAAAAATCAGGATTCTTCCTCCATGCGGAGGTTATTCTTGTAAACAGCCTTTTTAACCACGCTCCTGCGGGTCACAGACGGTTTTTCAAAAGACTGGCGCTCACGTAACTGCCGCACAACACCTGTTTTTTCAAACTTTTTCTTGAACTTTTTTAAAGCCCGGTCGATTGTTTCGTTTTCCTTGATGGGGACGATGATCATGTAAGTTTTTATTTTGGGAGTGCAAATATACAAAATTATACGGATTTGTCTCCGGTCCGTAAAATATTTCTTTGGTACAAAATTATTGTTCTCCCGGGTTTTATAGCTTCAAATGACCAGTCTGTCAGGTTCGGCAAACCCTGTTTTTTTTCTTAACGGCTTAGCCAAAAGTTTGGAACTTTTAAAAATATACCATTTGATGCGACTTTTTACTTGTAACCATTAATGATAGTTTAAAGTATTTATAATCAATTAAATACAATTTTATATTCTGCCCAAATTCCATTTTACCCATTTATCAGGAAAGGAAGCAGAGCAGAGGTCCTGCCATACAGGCCAGTTTGTTTACGGAAATCTCTTCATGACCTGGCTGATATATCATAAAGTGCAGAAAACCAGGTTGATCACTTGGAAAATTGGAAAACAAGGGTTAGAACAAAGGCATAATGCAGACGGCAACCAAGGCTGGAATTGATCCGGGAGAGCAGGATTATTGAATATCCGGTCACGAGGTTCTAGGCAGTGTGCCCAAAAACAAAAGAAAAAATCATCGTAATCAGGAATCGGTATTACGTCAAAAACATACTGAAAATCAAGAAGAAAGGTATCCCAGCTATTGTATTTCTTCTGTAAAATTTATAGATTCCTTGATTTTAATCCGGGATTTATGTATTTTTGATAAAATAATTTCGCGCCGGGTACAACATACAATTAAAAAGGGCGTTACACATTTGTAATTTAATCATTTTACCCTAAACAATAAGGAGGAACCGCATCGGATAAAGATCTACATTAATTCTTTACTAGTCTAACCCAATAATTAATGTTCATCTTATGTCAAAAAATGATGTGTCGGACAACGACCTTATTGTCCATTACCTGAACGGTAAAGAAGAGTGCCTTGAGCAGCTGATCAAGCGTCATCAGCGAAAGATATTTTCATCCATCATTATGCTGGTCCGGGACCGGGAAATGGCTGAGGATATTTTCCAGGATACCTTTATCAAGGTTATCAATACCCTGAAATCCGGCAATTACCATGAGGAAGGCAAATTTCTTCCCTGGGTTTTGCGTATTGCCCACAACCTGGTTATCGACCATTTCCGGCGGAAAAGCCGTATGCCCATGGTGCATGACACCGAGGATTACAGCTACATTGATGCCCTGAAACTGAAGGATGAAAATGTGGAGGATAAGCTATGTTCGGACCAGATACACAAGGAGGTCAGGCTTCTCGTGGAACACCTTCCGTTCGATCAGCGGGAAGTGGTGATGATGCGGCATTATGCCAACATGAGTTTCAAGGAAATAGCCGAATGCACCAATGTCAGCATCAACACGGCTTTAGGTCGTATGCGGTATGCCCTGATCAACCTCCGCAAACTGATTGAGGAGCATAAAATGGTGCTTGTAAAATAATTTTCACGTGTCATACTAAGGCATTACCCGGTCCGTTATGTTGAAGTAATTTAAAACTTCATTGAATGGACAAAATCTCTACACAAAAGCTTATTCTTTATCTCTTTAACGAAACTGAAATGACCGATTCGGTCGTGGTTCAGCATGCCATCGACTACCATTATCCGACAACGGAAGAATTCAGGGAGATGAAAGAGACACTCGGTTACCTGGATGAAATCTCCTGTGTACCCCGCAAATCCACCTTGGATAAGATTATGGCCTACTCGCGGTTAGCCAGTTAATCGGGTGAATAAACCGGCTTTTCAAAATCAGGAATAAGCATTCCGATGACCTGCCGGACCGGTTGAAACGCTTGTTCATGACGGATCTTTGCTTTGAAGCAGTCCGGATATTGAATTTCCATGATTTCATTAGTCTGAGGCAAAAACAGGAAAGGCCTTCCATTTGGAGACGGTCTTTGATCTGGTATTCGCATGTATGAAAACATACGCAGATGAATCAGGCGGATAAATCCCGGTTCATTTCTCTTTTCAGATCCTTTTCTTTGATATCCTGACGCTTATCATACATTTTTTTACCTTTGGCGAGGCCGATTTCCAGTTTGGCAAAACCACGCTCCGTGATGTACAGGCGTAGCGGGATGATGGAGAAACCTTTCTCTTTTACTTTTCCAGACAGTTTACGAAGTTCCGTTTTGTTCAGCAACAGTTTCCGGTCACGCTTGGTTTCATGATTATTGTAAGTGCCCTGCCTGTATTCGGCGATATGCATGCCCCTGACATATAACCCCTCCTCGAGGAACAGGCAATAGGCATCAGAAAGACTGACCTGGCTTTCCCTGACCGATTTGATTTCCGTACCGGTGAGTTGAATTCCGGCTTCAAAGGTGCTGAGGATATGGAACTCAAAGGATGCTTTCCGGTTGCTGACAATATGTATTTCTTTTTTATCTGACACGTATCCTTTCCTGCATGGGATGCAAAGATACGATCATCTGACAATCAGGACGGGTATTTTTACCCGGTGACGGACGGCATCCACGGTTGTGCCGAAAACAAGATCCTTCAGTCCTTTGTGTCCATGCGCGCCCATGACGAGCAAATCGGCTTTGAAGGCTTCCACCAGTTGCGGGATACCCGCTTTCGGATTTCCATACCCGATTTGAACATGGCAATGAAATCCCAATTGCCGGATATTGGCAGCATACAATTCCATGTTTTTCTGATCAAACCCGGTTTCCAGGTCACCCACATCCTGGCCCAGCATGATGGCTCCGACTGTTTCCACCACGTGAATCAGCAGGTACTCGGCATCTTTTCCTCCCTGTGCCAGGCCATGCCGGATAGTTGGATTATCGGTTTTTGAAAAATCTAACGTTATGGCTATACGTTTATAATGATGCGGCTGCAGGGTTTGAAGTTCGGTGAATGCACCGTGCGGAAGACGTGCGGCCATGCTTTTGCCTTTCCGGACCAGGGGCATGAAGGTGATATACAGCAGCATGAAACCACAGAAAACAACCAGTGCGATAACGACTATATACAGCAACTGGTGTCCTTCCCCGGTTGCAACCCAGCCCCGAAGGGTGCTGTACACCAGTTTTACATTCAGGGAAATGATGATCAGCGCACTGATCCAGGCGACTACCCGAACAAGTAACTTAATGGTATACTCACCCATCTTCTTACGGTCGCTGACAAAGTGAATCAGCGGGATGATGGCAAAACCCAGCTGCATGCTCAGGATCACCTGGCTCAGCACCAGCAGTCTTCCGGTAGCGCTTTCACCGGCTATGTTTATCGTCAGCAGGGCGGGTATGATAGCCACCAGCCGGGTCAGCAACCTCCTGATCCACGGTTGTATACGAAGATTAAGGTATCCCTCCATCACAATCTGGCCGGCCAGCGTGCCGGTGATGGTGGAGCTTTGGCCTGCTGCAATCAGGGCAACAGCAAAAAGTACCGGAGCCATCTGGTTGCCGAGCAAGGGTGCCAGCAATTTATGGGCATCCTGAATTTCGGCTACCTCAAACAAACCATTCCGGAAAAAGGCCGATGCCGCAAGGATCAGGATGGCTGCATTGACGAAAAAGGCCACATTTAAGGCAATGGCCGAATCCAGTATATTGAATTTTATGGCTTTCCATAATTCCTTTGGGGTACGGTCAAATTTGCGGGTTTGTACAAGCGAGGAGTGCAGGTATAGGTTATGAGGCATAACCGTTGCCCCGATGATTCCGATGGCAATATACAAAGCGGTGTCATTCGGAATGGAAGGAATGAAACCCCGGATCAGTTCGGAGGCATCGGGTTTGGCAAATATCATTTCAAACAAAAAGGAAGTTCCGATGATAAAAATGAGTGATATGATAAAGGCTTCCAGTTTGCGCATGCCGTAATTCAACAGGAATAGCAGCAAAAAAGTATCCAATACACTGATGCAGACACCCCAAACCAGCGGAATGTCAAACAGGAGCTGTAAACCAATGGCCATTCCCAGAACCTCAGCCAGGTCGCAGGCGGCAATCGCAATTTCAGCCAGGATATAGAGGAATGTATTGGTAAAGGGACTGTAGATTTCCCGTGAGGCCTGTGCCAGGTCCAGCCCCCGCACAATACCCAGGCGGGCGCTCAGGCTTTGCAGCAGGAGGGCGATGAGGTTGGACATCAGCAGAACCCATAGCAGGGAATAACCAAACTGGCTGCCCCCGGCCAGGTCAGTTGCCCAGTTTCCCGGGTCCATATATCCGACACTCACCAGGTAGGCCGGTCCGAAAAAGGCCAGCAGCTTACGGCCCCTGCCTTTCCGGTTTCGAACATCTACCGAAGCATTAACTTCCGACAAGGATGGTGTGTGTATTTTCTGATTCATGATTGAGGGGGTTTTACCAGTATGTGACGGGCGGTTTCATAACTGATGTGAACCTGTTGTTTGTCATCGACAGCAAGTGATACCGAATGATCAAATTCATATTTTTCCAGTACACGGATGCGGCATCCTATATGCAATCCTGATTTTTCAAGGTGTTTCAGGAAAGCAGCCGAATGTTCTGTCACAGCTGCCATCACGCAGGTATGACCTTCCGTTTCCCCAAGCAGCGGCTGATAGCTGACAGGCTCCAGTTTTCCTTTCTCATCGGGAATCGGATCGCCGTGAGGATCAAATTTAGGATACCCTAAAAACTTATCCAACCTGGCGGTCAGCTCATCGGAATGCACATGTTCCATCTGTTCCGCAATGGCATGCACTTCATCCCATTTAAAATCAAGCACTTTCACCAGGAAAACCTCCCACAAACGGTGCTTACGGATAATGGCCAAAGCCACTTTTTTACCCTTGTCAGTTATGCCCACACCCCTGTATCTTTCATACCGCAACAACTTTTTGTCATGCAGTTTCTGAACCATGTCAGTGACGGTAGCCGCCTTGGTCTGCATGCGTCCGGCAATGGCATTGGTGGATATGCCATCCTTCTGTTCCAGGGCCAGCTTATAAATGGCTTTCAGGTAATTTTCTTCGGTGGTGGTTTGCATTCGGTAAAAATTTCGACAAATATAATAATAAATTTAGATAAACCTAAAAAAAGCAATCATTTTTCTTACCTCCCGGACCAGGCAGTGCTATCCGGGATAACAGGAGCTGTCTTCCGGGAGTTGTAACCCTGAAATGCCTGTTGCTTCTTTTCGCATTGTCTGTATCTTTACCCCTCCAAATTCAGAATTGTATTGCCTGTTGACCTGATCACCGAAAAGCCTTTGTGGTATGGCTTGTTTTGTTTGCTGCTGGGTGCTGCCGGAGCCCTGCTGCTTTATTACCGTGATTCCCGGTTTGCCGGAATACAACCCTGGTTGAGGAGAATCATGGCCATCTTTCGTTTTTCCGTACTGACCATTCTGGCCTTTCTTCTACTGAGTCCTCTCATCCGGACCTTTAGCCGCACGGTGGAAAAGCCGGTTTTGATACTCGCCCAGGATGAATCGGAATCCATATTGCAGGGACAAAGCAGGGAGTTCCTGGAGAAGACCTACCGGCCGGCATTTGAAAAACTGGCGAAGGACCTTGAAAAAAAATACGAGGTGCGGAAGATTTCCTTCGGCGAATCGGTGAGGGAAGGGATTGATTTCAGCTACAGGGATAAACTGACCAATTACACCACCCTGTTGAATGAACTGCGGGTCAAGTATGCCAACAGAAACCTGGCCGGTATCATCCTGGCCAGTGACGGATTGTATAATGAAGGAAGCAGTCCCCTTTACTCGCTTGAAAAAATACATGCCCCCGTGTATGCCATTGCATTAGGCGATACAACTATCCGGAAAGACCTTGTTCTGTCACGTGTCAATCATAATAAGATTGCGTTTATCGGCAATACCTTTCCCCTGGAGGTGGTGCTGGATGCGCGTCAGTGTGCAGGCAATAAAACCCAGCTGACGATTTCAAAGGATTCGTTGACCATATTATCCAGGACCATTGATATTTCAGGCAATCGTTTTCACCAGGCCATTCCGCTTTTTCTGGAAGCAAAAGAAAAGGGCATTCAGCATTACCAGGTCAGTTTGTCCCGGCTGGATGGGGAAATCAACCCGCAG
>CAYWHE010000213.1:0-6977 GCA_964458125.1 uncultured Flavobacteriaceae bacterium
AGCATGCCCTCCCGTCAGGCAATATCAAAAAAGGTACTGTTTCCAAAGCCGTCGTGGTCCGGGTTAAAAAGGAAGTCAGGAGAAATGACGGCTCCTACATCCGGTTTGATGACAATGCCGTGGTGTTGCTGACGGCCAATGACGAACTGAGAGGTACCCGTATCTTCGGTCCCGTAGCCCGTGAACTCCGGGAAAAACAGTTTATGAAGATTGTATCATTAGCACCAGAAGTTTTATAAGAACATGGAAAGGAAACTAAATAAGCAGCCCAAGCTGAAAATCCGCAAGGGCGACACCGTTAAGGTTATTGCCGGGGACTCCAGGGGTCAGCAGGGCAAGGTGCTCTCCATCGACCTGCTCAAAGGCAGGGCAATTGTGGAGCGGGTTAACATGATATCCAAACACAGCAAGCCCAATGCAAAAAATACCCAGGGCGGAATTGTTAAACAGGAAGCGGCCATACACCTGTCCAACCTCATGCTCGTGGATGCAGCAGGAAATGCCACCCGCGTGGGAAGGAAACTGGAAAATGGAAAACTGGTCCGATATTCAAAAAAATCAGGGGAGGTGATTAAAAAATGAACTACACACCACGGTTAAAAACAAAATATAAAAGCGAGATCGTTAAGAATTTAAAGGATCGCTTTCAGTACAAGAGCATCATGCAGGTGCCCAAGCTGACCAAGATATGCCTGAACCAGGGCGTTGGAGAAGCCGTTTCCGACAAGAAGATGATTGAGTCGGCCGTGGCTGAAATGACCATGATTACGGGTCAGCGGGCCGTATCCACCAAATCCAAAAAGGATATTTCAAACTTTAAACTGCGTGTCAATGTACCGATTGGCGTGAAGGTGACCCTTCGTGACAATACGATGTACGAATTCCTGGATCGGTTGATTGCCGTAGCACTGCCGCGTATCCGCGACTTTAAAGGCGTCAACGACAAGGGATTTGACGGCAGGGGAAATTATACCCTGGGCGTGACCGAGCAGATTATTTTCCCCGAAATCGATATCGACAAGGTGAATAAAATCATGGGTATGGACATCACTTTTGTCACCACAGCAACAAACGACCAGGAGGCCATGGAACTTTTAAAGGAGTTCGGCATTCCATTCAGAAACCAGAATAATTAATCCTCAGCATGGCAAAAGAATCAATAAAAGCAAGAGAAGTAAAACGTCAGCGTATCGTGGCTAAATATGCAGCCAAACGTGCAGCAATGAAAGAAGCAAAGGACTATGCCGGGTTGAGCAGTCTGCCCCGCAATGCCTCTCCGGTCAGGTTGCACAACCGCTGCAAAATTACCGGGAGACCCCGTGGTTATATCCGCCAGTTTGGAATTTCCAGGGTATTGTTCAGGCAGATGGCCCTCGAGGGTAAAATTGCCGGCATCACCAAAGCCAGCTGGTAATTCAAGTATTAAAAGTTTAAAATAATCCATTCTAATGACTGATCCAATAGCAGACTACCTCACACAAATAAGAAATGCCATGAAGGCAAATCATCGTGTGGTTGAGATTCCAGCCTCCAATATCAAAAAGGAAATGACCAAGATCCTTTTCGACAAAGGATATATAGCCAACTATAAGTTTGACCCGACTGAAAACAACCAGGGTGTCATCAAGATCGCGCTGAAGTACCACCCGGTAACCAAGGTGCCAGCCATTAAAAAGCTGCAGCGGGTGAGTAAGCCTGGTTTGCGGAAATATGCGCATACCAGCAATATGCCACGTGTACTGAACGGACTGGGCATTGCCATTTTATCAACCTCCAGGGGTATGATGACCGATAAGGAAGCCCGAAACCTTGGTGTGGGCGGGGAAGTTGTTTGTTATGTTTATTAATTCTAAAAAATTTCAGATAGCATGTCACGCGTAGGAAAGTTGCCCATATCCATACCCAAAGCAGTCGAAGTCGGTGTGAACGGGGATGTCGTAACCGTAAAAGGACCGAAAGGAACCCTGACCCAGAAACTCCGGGATGGAATTTCCGTGGAGGTAAAAGATTCGCAGGTTCAGGTGAACCGCCCGACAGAACAGAAAAGGCACAAGTCCATGCACGGCTTGTACCGCGCCCTGATAGCCAATATGATTACCGGGGTATCTACCGGATATAGCAGTACCCAGGAACTGGTCGGTGTGGGATACCGCGCTTCCAATACCGGTCAGACCCTCGACCTGGTGCTTGGGTATTCACACCATTTTGTGTTTGAAATTCCCAGGGAGATCAAGATAACCACGAAAACCGAACGGGGATCCAACCCAACCATCATCCTGGAAAGTTGCGACAAGCAACTGCTGGGAGCCGTAGCCGCCAAACTACGCTCCCTCAGGGCACCCGAACCTTATAAAGGCAAAGGTATCAAGTTCTCCGGTGAGCAGTTACGCAGAAAAGCAGGTAAATCAGCAGCCAAGAAATAATTATTACCCATCATGATTACGAAAAAAGAAAACAGAAGGAAAACCATCAGGATGCGTATCCGCAAAAGACTGAGCGGTACGGCTGACTGTCCGAGACTATCCGTCTTCCGGAGCAACAAGCAGATTTATGCCCAGCTGATTGACGATTTAAGCGGACGTACGCTGGCTTCGGCTTCCACCCGTGAAATTACAGGTGGTGAAAAAACAAACAAAGTTTCCCAGGCCGGAATGGTCGGAAAGCTGCTCGCTGAAAAGGGAGTAGCTGCAGGAATTTCCTCCGTGAAGTTCGATCGCGGCGGCTACCTGTACCATGGACGAGTGAAATCATTAGCAGATGCTGCCCGTGAAGGCGGTTTAAAATTCTAAACATATGTTGGCTTCAAATTCAAAACGAGTAAAATCAAGTGAAATGGATCTTAAGGATCGCCTGGTTGGCATTCAACGCGTAACCAAGGTGACCAAGGGAGGACGCGCCTTTACGTTTTCCGCCATCGTGGTGGTGGGAGATGAAAAGGGCGTGGTCGGCTATGGACTTGGAAAAGCTAAGGAGGTAACCGATGCCGTTTCAAAAGGTGTGGATGACGCCAAAAAAAACCTGGTAAAGGTTTCTGTTTTAAAAGGCACTGTTCCGCATGAGCAATATGGCAAGTTCGGCGGGGCCCTGGTTTTCCTCAAACCCGCTGCTCCCGGAACCGGCGTAATAGCAGGTGGCGCCATGCGTGCCGTGCTGGAAAGCGTAGGCATCACCGATGTACTGGCTAAATCCAAGGGTTCTTCCAATCCCCACAACGTGGTGAAGGCTACCCTGGATGCCCTGGTACAAATGCGCGACCCGGTTACCATTTCACAACACCGGGGTGTTAAATTATCTAAAGTGTTCAATGGCTGATCAGCCGATTCATACGATATTATTGTCATGGGAAAGATTATCATCAAACAGGTAAAAAGCGGAATCGACCGTCCCGCCATTCAGAAACGAACCCTTGTTGCCTTGGGCCTAAAAAAAATGAACCGTTCGCGGGAGGTGGAAGCCACCCCTCAGATCATGGGCATGATCAACCGGGTTAAACACCTGGTATCGGTTGAAAAAGTGAAGTAATCGCAGTATTCAATTTTTAAAGACAGCAAAATGGATTTAAGTAATTTAAAACCGGCGGCCGGCTCGGTAAAGAACAGGAAGAGAATTGGTCGCGGACAAGGATCCGGAAGAGGCGGAACCTCTACAAGGGGACATAAGGGAGCCAAATCCAGGTCAGGGTATTCCAGCAAGAAGGGATTTGAAGGCGGTCAGATGCCCCTGCAAAGACGCCTGCCTAAATTCGGCTTTAAAAATATCAACAGGGTTGAATACAGCGGGATTAACCTGGATGTCATCCAGAACCTGGTTGATAAATACACACTGACCGATATTAACCTGGGTATCCTGGTGGATAAAGGTCTGGTATCCAAAAGGGAGCTGGTAAAAATCCTGGGAAGGGGAGAGTTGAAATCAAAAGTCAATGTTTCGGCCCATGCCTTCTCAGCATCAGCCAAATCAGCCATCGAGGCAAAAGGAGGAACAACTGAAATAGCTTCCAGATGAAAAACCTGATCACTACCATCCGTAACATCTTTAAGATCGATGATCTGCGTATCCGGATCCTGAATACGATTCTCTTTTTGCTTGTTTACAGGCTTGGAGCACATATCGTATTGCCCGGCGTTGACCCGCAGCAGCTGGCCAACCTGAAATCCCAGACTTCCAGTGGAATTCTCGGGCTGCTCGACATGTTCGCCGGTGGTGCTTTCTCCCAGGCTTCGGTTTTTGCACTGGGAATCATGCCTTATATTTCCGCTTCCATCGTGGTACAGTTACTGGGCCTGGCTATACCGTATTTCCAGAAACTTCAGAAGGAAGGGGAAAGCGGCCGTAAGAAACTCAACCAGGTGACGCGTTACCTGACCGTTTTAATTACAGCCGGACAGGCTCCCGGTTACCTGGTAAACCTGAGGGCCCAGGCTCCATCGGCCATCATTTCCTATACACATCCCGAACTGGTATCTCCCTTCCAGTTTTGGATCACGTCCATCATCATTTTAATTGCCGGAACCCTCTTCGTCATGTGGCTGGGTGAACGGATAACCGAAAAGGGAATCGGAAACGGTATATCCCTGATCATTATGATTGGTATTATCGCCCGCCTGCCGTTTTCACTTAAGGATGAATTTTTATCGAGGCTGAATGAAGGAGGAGGACTGGTATTGCTGTTGGTGGAACTGGTTGCTTTGGCTGCCGTGGTTATATCCGTCATCCTGCTGGTGCAGGGAACCCGTAAGATACCTGTGCAGTTCGCCAAGAAGATTGTCGGCAACAAGCAGTATGGTGGCGTCCGCCAGTACATCCCCCTGAAGGTGAATGCAGCCGGCGTAATGCCGATAATTTTTGCCCAGGCTATCATGTTCATTCCGGCAACCATTGCGCAGTTTTTTCCCGAATCAGCCTCCTGGCAGGGTTTTGCAGCGGCCTTTACGGATTTTCATTCCTTCTGGTATAATGTTACCTTTGCATTCCTGATTATTGTCTTTACTTATTTCTATACGGCTATTTCTGTGAATCCCAACCAGATGGCCGAGGATATGAAGAAAAATGGCGGTTTTATTCCGGGTGTGAAACCGGGGAAGCAAACAGCCGGATTTATTGATGATGTCATGTCGAAGATCACCCTTCCGGGTTCCATCTTCCTGGCATTTGTCGCCATCATGCCCAGCCTGGCAAAAATGGCCGGAGTCAACAGTCAGTTCGCCCAGTTTTACGGGGGGACTTCCCTGCTGATCCTGGTCGGGGTGGTATTGGATACGCTCCAGCAGATTGAAAGTCACCTGCTCATGCGTCATTACGATGGGCTGATGAAATCAGGCAGAATTAAGGGCCGCACTGCCGTAGGTGCAGCGGTTTAATAATGAATGGAAGTACAATCTGTCGTGGAAATTGTATATAAAACAAACGAACAGATTGAATTAATAAGAATTAGTTCTTTACTTGTTGGAAGTACATTGGCCGTAGTCGCCTCCAGTATCCGGCCAGGTGTTACCACCCTGGAACTGGATACGCTTGCTGAAGATTACATACGCAGTCATGCAGGATCCCCATCGTTTAAAAATTACAAGGGGTATCCCAAATCCTTGTGTATATCGGTGAATGAGGAAGTGGTTCACGGCATTCCCGGAAACAGGGAGTTGAAAGAGGGCGATGTGGTGTCGGTGGATTGCGGGGTCTTTAAGAACAGCTTTCACGGGGACTCGGCCTACACCTTTGCCATTGGCCCTGTTCCTGAAGAAACCCGGAAACTGATGCAGGTGACCAAGGAATCGCTGGCCAAAGGAGTGGAACAGGCCGCCGCCGGTCACCGATTGGGTGATGTCGGTTTTGCCATTCAGTTGCATGCTGAAAGTCATGGTTTCGGAGTGGTTCGCGAACTGGTCGGACATGGTATCGGCCGCAGGCTTCATGAAAAACCCGAAGTTCCGAATTACGGAAAAAGGGGTGGAGGCATACAGTTGAAGGCTGGTCTGGTAATAGCCATCGAACCCATGATCAACATGGGAAAAAAAAATGTGAAGCAGCTGGCCGACGGATGGACGATTGTTACCACCGATATGCGGCCCTCGGCTCATTATGAGCATACCGTTGCCGTTCAGCCCGGAAAAGCGGATGTACTTTCTTCGTTTAAGGAAATCGAAGAAGCAGTGGACAGGAATCAATATTTAATTAAAATCTGAGTACAGGATCACTTATATGACCAAACAGTCGTCAATAGAACAGGATGGAACCATTGTAGAAGCCTTATCGAATGCCATGTTTCGGGTGGAACTCGAAAACGGGCACGAGATCATCGCTCACATATCCGGAAAGATGCGGATGAACTACATAAAGATCCTTCCGGGTGACCGGGTTAAAATAGAAATGTCACCGTACGATTTATCAAAGGGAAGAATTACCTACCGGTATAAATAAACAACAAGCAGTAATAAGCAGAAATAAATATCCATTCTGATGAAAGTCAAACCATCATTAAAGAAAAGAAGTCCTGAATGCAAGATCGTCAGACGCAAAGGCAGGCTTTATGTAATCAACAAGAAAAACCCGCGTTTCAAACAACGCCAGGGATAATCTTCATTCGTAACCAATAACCATCTCAACATAAATGGCACGTATATCAGGTATTGATTTACCAAAAAACAAAAGAGGGGAAATAGGGCTCACCTATATTTTCGGCATTGGCAAGAGCATGGCCCAGCATATCCTGGACGAGGCCGGCATCGACTTTAACAAGAAGGTCCATGAATGGAACGATGATGAACTGAATAAAATCCGTTCCATCATCAACGACCAGGTGAAAGTAGAGGGCGCCCTGCGTTCCGAGGTTCAGTTGAATATTAAAAGGCTGACTGATATCGGTTCCTACCGGGGAATCCGTCACCGGATAGGCCTGCCCGTTCGCGGACAACGCACCAAAAACAACACCCGTACCCGAAAGGGCAAACGGAAGACAGTTGCAAATAAAAAGAAAGTAA
>CAYWHE010000214.1:0-6925 GCA_964458125.1 uncultured Flavobacteriaceae bacterium
ACTTTATAAAATCCGGCCGTTTTCGCCTGGAATTTATTTCCGGTTGCTCCGTTGATATTGGTATTGTTCCGTTTCCACTGGTAGGTCCATCCATTGTTCAGGGGCGCTTTCAACTCCACACTGTCGCCCTGGCAAAAGGTAGCGGGTCCCTGAGGGGTGACCGTGACGGAAGGATTGGAATAAACGGTGACCGAAGTGCCTGTTCCGGTGGTTTTGAAACAACCGCTGTTCGTATTAGTAACTGTAACCTTATACGTACCCGTAGCGGTTGCGGGATAAGCAGACTGGGTGGCCCCGGCAATATTGATCCCGCTTTTTTTCCACTGGTAGGAACGGTTTGCAGACACGGGAGCATTCAGCAAAACCGATCCGCCCTGGCAGAAGGAAGTTGCCCCGGATGCGGCAATGGAAGCAGACGGAAGCGGATTAACCGAAACAGTGATTTGGCCGGAGGTAACCGTGTCACATTCATTTGATATGACACAGGTATAGGTACCGGATATTTTAGCATAATAAAATTTCGAGGTGGCTCCGTTCAGGATGGACCCGTTCCTTTTCCATTTATATTTATTTCCGTTGTCAGCAAAAAGCATCACACTGTCCCCGTTGCAGAAGGTTGTATTTCCGGATGCATAGATAATGGATGAAGGAGTTGTACAAACAGGAGAATATTCCCACCAGTCATTTGTTTTTGTATAACTGCCGGTCAATGAATATTTTTCGCCTGTTCCGGCATAACATTTTCCATCTGTGGCACATCCTGTGGTCCGGAATCTTCCGGTGGTGGGAATATTGGCCCTTTGAGTCCAGGTGTTCCATGCAGGGTCATATTCCATCAGTGAAGATACAAGGGTGCCATTCCAATAACAGCATTGACCTCCGGCCACATACCCTCTTCCGTTGGAACTGAAGGACGCTCCTTCATTAATATTCTGAGGAAGTGCTGCAACCTGACTCCAGGAGTTTGTAACAGGATTATAGCAATAGCATGAATTCGTAAGTCCATTGGCCCAATCTCCCCCGCAAACATATCCTTTGTTACCGATGGTAAAACAGCCCGACTGGGTCCTGCCAAATCCCGGAAAATTTGCCCTTGGTGTCCAGGTGTTTGCAACAGGGTCAAATTCAAAGAAAGTGGTTGGAAAAACATACCCGCTTCTTTGACCGCAACCCACATAACCCTTATTGCCAATGCTGAAAGCTGCATTTCCGGAATAGGCCGAATCCGGATAATTTGCCTTTTGCAGCCAGGTATTGGAGGTGGGATTATATTCATAAAAATCAGCTAATGCCGCAGGATTATTGCCCTGTCCCAATCCCACATATCCCCTGTAACCGATGGAAAACGATGTTGCCTGAATCCTGGGCTGTCCTGGAACATTCGCCTTTTGTGTCCACACATTGGTAGAAGGATTAAACTCCCACATATCATTAAGACTTCCGCCGTTTGTGGATCCTGTTGCCAGATAACATTTGGAGCCGATTGAAAAGGACGTTGCCATTTCCCGGACTCCGGCCGGATGGCTTGCCCTTTTATACCAGGTATCAGGTGTTCCCTGCTGCGTACAAACAAGCGTTCCGATGTCCGACTGAAAATTCCCGTTATTGGGGATGTTCGGCAGGCACCACAGCTCCGGATTACCCGCTGCGTTAAGGTTGGTGAGGGAATTCGGCAAGGCTGGCAGGGAGGATAACTGGTTGTTGCTGCATCCCAGTTGTGTAAGAAATGCAGGAAGTGAAGGAAGAACCGTCAGCTGACAATCATTGCACCATATCAATTGCAAGGACTGAGGAAGGGCCGGTAAGGTGGTGAGCAGATTATTAAAGCAGCTTAATTCCCATACTTGTGATGGCAAGGGAGGAAGTGACGTCAGGTAGTTGAATTCGCAATGAAACCAGTCCAAACTGAGCGGTAATGTCGTTATTGAAGTAAGCTGATTATGATCGCAGCCCAAAAAAGCAATTCCATTGGGAAGAGCCGGCAAATAAGAGAGAAAGTTATTTCCACAATATAACGACATCAGGTTAGGGAAATATTCAATTCCGGAAATATCATAAATACCCATACCGGTAACATCTATACCGCTTACGTTTTGCAAACCTGGATGGGACGTATTCAAATCATTTCCAACAATGGAACCGGGGACAATGCTGTCGATATAATTTCTGAAAACCGGATCAGGAATGTTCACGTAAGGCTGTGCATAGGATTGAATAAGCATCAGCATGGAAGCAATAACAATACTTATTTTTTTCATGGCCTTGATTAGTAATCTGTTTTAACCAGTTTTAAAATTTTTTTGTTTTCACCATTTGAAATCAAAGCGGAATAAATCCCGGCAGCCAATTGCTGACTGGGCAAGGTGAAAGGAGAGTCGGAAAAATCTTCAGCAAGAATTAATTTTCCAGCCTTATCATAAATGCTCACGGAAATTTTTTCATTAACAGCTTTTGAACATTTAAAAAGAAAATCGCCTGATGAAGGATTGGGAAAAACTTCAACTGTAAAATCATTCCCTGAAGCAACCTTTTCATCTTCACGGCAAGGCACACTGACCTGTACCGGTAGGGAAACGGCTGTGCAACCATGTGAACTGGTCGCCTTTACTTTATAAAATCCGGCCGTTTTCGCCTGGAATTTATTTCCGGTTGCTCCGCTGATATTGGTATTGTTCCGTTTCCACTGGTAGGTCCATCCATTGTTCTGGGGCGCTTTCAGCTCCACGCTGTCGCCCTGGCAAAAGGTAGTGGGTCCCTGAGGGGTGACCGATACGTTTGGGGTTGAGTAGACCGTTACTGTTATACCGGTACCTGTTGTTTTGGAACAACCGGTATTGGTATTTGTAACTATTACCTTATACGTTCCGGAGGCGGATGCCGTATGGGATGAAGAGGTTGCACCGGGCAGTGCCGTTCCGTTTTTCGTCCATTGATAGGAACGGTTTGCTGCAACCGGCGCCTGCAGCAGCACGCTTCCTCCCTGACAAAAGGATACTGCGCCCGCAGCGGTAATGGCCGCAGAAGGAAGACCATTCACGCTCACCACAATGGCACTGGAAACAACGGTGCTGCAGGTTCCGGCTATCTGGCATGCATACGTACCGGCGGTGCCGGTTACATAAAAATAACCGGTGGCGCCTGCGATATTGGTACCATTCCTTTTCCATTGATACGTATATCCCTTATGAACAAAAAGGAATGCTTTTTCCCCGTTGCATACCGTCGTGCTGCCGGTTGCAAAAACTGCTGCAGGCGGGGCCTGGCAGGGGGGCGTATATTCATAAAAGTCATTTTTATAGCCCTGGTCCCCAAAACCTGCGCCCATGTAACCCTTACCTCCAAGAGAAAAGGCCAGGCATCCGTAACGCGGGCTGCCCGGGAATGAAACACGCTGTGTCCACGCATCAGACGCCGGGTCGTATTCCCAAAGATCCTTTTGTTTATTAGCCGATGGACCAAAACCTGTTCCTGCATAACCCTTGTCGCCGATTGCAAATGCCGCGGCATCGTATCGTGCAGGGCCCGGGTAATTGGCACGTTGCGACCAGGTCAGGGAATCGGGGTTGAAACGCCAGAGTTCCATACTGTTCCCGCTGCCGGTGAGGCCGAAAACCACATAGCCGTATTTACCTGCCGAAAAGCCAGTGGCATCCGTGCGCGGACTTCCGCCAAAGTCGGGTAACTGGGTCCAGGTATCATTTTCCAGATCATATTCCCACCAGTCTTTGGCCAGCGCTCCCGGTTGTCCCAATCCCACAAAACCCCGCTTGCCGATGCTGAATCCGGTGGCAAAGCGCCGGGGGCCGCCGGGAAAGGAATCCTTTTGTGTCCAGGAATTGGAAGCGGGGTTATACACCCATACATCATCCCAAAAGTTATTGTTGCCCATGCCGCAACACACAACGCCCTTTCCCTGCAATTCAAAGGATGTTGTTCCCACACGGGCAACACCCGGAAACTGGGCCATTTGCGTCCACGTATTGGCGGAGGGCTGATACTGCCAGAAATCGTTGTAATACTGATTTCCGTCATTACCAAGTCCTGCATAGCCTTTGTCCCCGATACTGAAATGTGCGCCATACCGTCGGCTGTACTGCTCAGGATTAATTTTCAGGTTCCAGACGTTAAGCGCCGGGTCATATTCCCAAAGATCGCTGCGCATCACCCCATCCAATCCGCCAATGACAAACGCTTTGGTTCCGGCATAAAAAGCGGATGAAGAAAACCTTCCCGTTCCTCCGAAGGCTGCTTTTGAGGTCCAGGCATTGGCTGCTGTATCATACGCCCAGAGATCGGCAAAGTACGCGGAATAATTCCAGCCCAGGCCGATGTAACCCAGGCCGCCGCCGGCGAATGAGGTCGCTTCCCCGCGTGCACCCCCGGCCATGCTGGCCTTTTGAAGCCAGCTGTTTGTTACCGGATCGTACTGCCAGAAATCATTCGTAAAAACATAGGATGAACCTGGGTAGTTATACATTCCGCAGCCCACATAGCCTTTGTTTCCTATACTGAAGGCACAGGCATTTTCACGAGCCCCGCCGGGGAGATATGATTTAAATGTCCACCCGTTTGTAAGGCTGTTGTATTCCCAAAGATCAGCTGCAGGTCCGAAGGAGTCCAGTCCGGCTACCAGATACCCTTTGGTGCCGATGGAAAACCCCGATGCCTCGGAACGGGATCCGAATGGAAAGGAGGCTTTTGCTGTCCAGGTATTGATGGCAGGATCATACTCCCAGAAATCATCCAGTCCCTGGAATCCGTTTCCGCCGGTGCCGGCATAGCCCTTGTTTCCGATGGAAAAAGCTACGGCCCCGCTGCGCAGCCCGCCTCCGAAGTTTGCCTTCTGGGTCCAGGAATTGGAAGGGGGGTTATATTCCCAAAAGTCGGAGAAGAACACATAATAATCATCTCCCGTACCGTAATATCCCTTCCCGTTGATGGTGAAGCTGACGGCGTTGTGCCTGGGAGCGGGGAATACAGAGGCGTTTACATTCCATCCCAGGGCTGCTTTCTCCGTCCAGGTATCGGGAGTTTGTGCGTTCAGGAAGACAGGAGGCAATAACATAAATATAAATGCCAGGTTTCTTTTTGTAATCATACGCTGTTTTTTTTAGCACCATTCTGGTTTAAAATTTTGTTATCCTCCTGATCCAGGTATCGCTTTCATCCGATGCTTCCAGGATATAAATCGCTACCGGCAGCCCGCTGACATCCATGACGGCATTTCCGTCACCGGAATCAACTGTCAGTGTTTCCTCCCGAACCACCTGACCCGTTAGGTTGAAAATCCGGATACGAAGGATTTTTCCGGAAAGAGCTGGTGCCCTCAGCATGAGATCAGCTGAAACCGGATTCGGATACATAATAATCTCTGCGTCCGTATCCGGGATAGTTTCCGTCTCACGGCAGGGCACGCTGACCTGCACAGGCGAGGAAACGGCTGTACAACCATGTGAACTGGTGGCCTTTACTTTATAAAATCCGGCCGTCTTCGCCCGGAATTTATTTCCGGTTGCTCCGCTGATATTGGTATTGTTCCGCTTCCATTGATAGGTCCATCCGTTGTTCAGTGGCGCTTTCAGCTCCACACTATCGCCCAGGCAAAAGGTAGTGGGTCCCTGAGGGGTGACCGTGACGGAAGGATTGGAATAAACGGTGACCGCTGTGCCTGTTCCGGTGGTTTTGGAACATCCTGTGTTCGTATTAGTAACTGTAACCTTATACGTACCCGTAGCGGTTGCGGGATAAGCAGACTGAGTGGCTCCGGCAATATTGATCCCGTTTTTTTTCCATTGGTAAGACCGGTTTGAATTTACCGGAGCCTGCAATCCCACGCTTTCGCCGGAACAGAATGTAACCGGTCCGGTGGCGGTGATGGATGCCGATGGAAGCGGGTTCACCGTGACGGCTATGGTGTTGGAGGTTGGCTGACCGCAGGCGCTCATGATGCACCTGAAATTACCGGCAACGGTTGCCGTATAAGAAGAAGCCGTTGCGCCTGGCAGGGATGTATTATTCAATTGCCATTGATAGGATGGAGCCGCAACCGTACTTGATAAAACCACACCATTACCCTGGCAAACCGTAGTGGGCCCGGAAGAAGTGATGGTTGCAGCGGCACAGGTTGTCCAGGCAGCGATTCTTCCAACATTGTAATTTCCGGCCATTGTAAAAGCGCCGGCCACCATCAGGGACTGGTTATATTCGAGCAGCGCATTGACCGTTCCATCTGTACCTGGACCCAATGCATACCAGGATCCGTCATACCGTGCTATGTTGTTCGCGCTGGTTCCGCCGGCTTCAGAAAAATGTCCGCCGGCGTATAAAAAACCGTTATACGACAACAGGACGGAAAGCCCCTCTCCCGGATCGCCTGCAATTCCTACATCACCCGCATTGCTCCAGAAGAATCCGTTCCACCCTGCAATATTCACAGCTCCCGTTCCGCTCACCGAGGTGAAGAATCCCCCGATGTACAGGGAACCATTCCAGGTCCCCATGCCGCGAACCAGGCCGTTTGGAATGGATCCTGCCGAAGACCAGCCTGAACCATTCCATCGCTCTATGCTCCCGAAATTACCGGCCGCATACAATTCATTGTTATATACGCACAGGGAATAGATGATGCTCTGGGAATTCCCGCCAACTCCAGCACCGACAGGCAACCAGGCGGTCCCGTTCCACCGTGCAATATTCAGGGCCGGTGTATTTCCGATCGTATCAAAACTCCCGGCCGCATAAAGTTCCCCGTTATAAACGGTCATGGCAAATACCAGGTGGCTTCCGCCATGGGTTAGTCCGATACTGTTGCCATTCATGTAAACGGGTGAAGGAAGCCCCAAGCTGTGGCCGCCAGAATACAGGTCGCCGTTATAAACGGCCATGCACCGTATCTCATTGGGAACCGAAAACAAGCCCCCGGCTA